>CAZXHW010001102.1:0-2361 GCA_964639915.1 uncultured Heliomicrobium sp. | reverse complement strand
GCTCTCCAGGCTCAGGTGGACGCGGCAGCGCAGCTGCCACGACAGCGCGGGCGACCACATGACCATCGTGCCGCGCGGGTTGCGCAGCAGCTGCGCCACCTTGCCGGCACGCTCGTCGGTGTAGATCAGCAGCTGCTTGTTGCGCCGGTCGACCTCGCGGATCACCACCGTGCGGGCGTCCGGCGTGTCGCCGGCGGCCGTGGCCAGCACCGGCGTGCGCCAGCCGTGCTGCTCGTTGCAGGTCGTTGACCGTGCCGAGCGCGTTCGAAGCTCCGCCGATGGCTAGCAATTTTGTCTTTGCATTAATCGCCGATTCCAGATCGTCCCAATCCAGTTGGCCGGTTTCCGTCAGCATTTTGACTGTGCGAATGGTCAAGCCGCGATCTTTTGCCAGTTCGCGCCAGGTGTCGGAGTTGGCGTGGTGATCCAGTTCCGTGACGACGATTTCATCGCCTAAATTCCAGCCTCTGCCCAAGGCTCGGCCCACGTGAAAGGTGATCGTGGTCATATTCGCGCCGAAAGACACTTCGTCTGCGTTGCAGTTGAAAAAGTCCGCGAAGGTTTGCCGGGCTTCCATCAACAAAGCATCCGTTTCGGCGCTGGTCGGATAAGCCCAGTGCGTGTTGGCGTTATGGTGGAACAGGTAATCGCTGATGGCGGCGGCGACTTCGCGCGGAACTTGCGTGCCTCCGGGGCCATCGAAATAGGCGACAGGATGGCCATCGTGTTTGCGCTGGAGCGCGGGAAAATGAGATCTGATTTCTTCGGTTGAAGCGACAGTTAAGGTGGATGAATGAAGTTTGTTTTCCATAGCGGCGACATTGAACATTACAACGCCGCCGCTGTCACGTCGTTTCCGGCTAAAACACTGGAACAGTGATGGTGTACGTTTTCAGCAGGGAAATATGTTTGAAGTTCAGCGCGCCGCTGAACCGCAATCCGCGCGTGAATGCCGCGCCCAGAATCGGACGTTCGTCCATCGTCGTCATCTTGATCCAGCCTGTGTGGCCTTCGCGGACGAAATTGTTCATCCCGTCAATCACACGCAAGCCCGTTAGAGGCAGTCGCCGGTAACAGCGAATCAGAAAACTGGTTGAACGCACGCGCTCCGTGTCGTCATACACCAACGTAAAAATGGAGTGAGAATCGTTTGTCCCAATCCCAAGATTCGTTGTCGGAACAAACAGCGACAGCGTCGTTTCGTCCGTCACCTGACTGTTGAAACTGGACACAGCAACCGTCTGTGGCAAGCGCTCGTACTCCGCGCCGTCAAACACCAAGTCAGCTGTGCTTTCAGGCGTCACCCTCAAGTCGCCGCCCGACACTTTTTCGACGGCCATCGCCGGCAGCATCGCAGTCAACCCGCTGAGTTCGTGATAGTAGGCATCACCCATGAGGTAATTGAATTGAGTGGGCACGCCAGAATAATTGGCGACGGCAATCAGATAACCGACGATGCCCGGATCAAGATCGCTGACAAGAAAGCTGACAGTGTGATTGGGCGTCAGGGTCAGTTGCGCATCGGCGATGCTGCAAGTGCTGCCGTCAACAAAATACAAATGCACGTCAATGTCCTGCATTGTATGAATGTTAGTGATGTTGATTCGCGTGTCTTCGCGTTGCGGATCAATCGTGTCGCTTGTGTATTTGGCGAAAAAAAGAACGCTGCCGGCTTTTTGATCGTTGGGAGCTTTGTTTTTTAGCAATTCTCGAAAAGCGTCGCATCCATCAGTTCTGATTTGCGCATTGGCGGTAGTGCTGATTATTAAGGCGGCAAGCAATGTCAGCAGCAAGCGGGCAGAAATCGAAAGCGGCTGATGAGAAAGAGGGGGATAACTCCGCATGGTCAGTGCTCCTTCAAGTAAACAGATTTAGGGGCACTGTTGAAGTCGGAATTTTGAATTGAATTTTGGGCGGCAAGAGATTACCACGAACGCCGTCCGCCCAAAGAATTTAATGTGGCGTTTAATCGCCTGCTGTGGCTGCGCGAGCAAGATAGGGAATGGTCATCGGACCTTCGGGCAAAACGGCGATGGGCGCATCCTTGCCGATACGGTTCAGCTCTTCAGCAATTGTTGCCGCGATGTCGGTTGTCGCTTCCAGGTGCGCTCGGCGAACTTCGTCAGGCGAAATGTCGCTGTGCAATGCAACACGCGCTTTCAGCCGAATCATCGCCAGCAATTGCGCTTCCCATTGGTCATACATCGAAAAGCCCGGCGCTAGAATTGTGTCCAGAATCGCTTGCGGCGAATCGTGGTCGAACAGCAAGGTTTTGAAATTGCCGTGCGCCGGAAAACCGTCGTTGCATTTCGAAGCAGCAATGATCAGTCCGTCTTGCTCGACGACTTGCGCGGCGGCAGA
>CAZXHW010001101.1:0-2363 GCA_964639915.1 uncultured Heliomicrobium sp. | reverse complement strand
CAATCACGCGCTGATTCGATTTGCACTGGAGCACAAATCGCAGTTGTAGCAAGCACCTACCTACAATAGGGTAGGCACAAATACCCTTTATCAGTCACCCCAAATACCCATCAGCAGGAATACTCAGGCCCAGCCCTGCTCGCCATAATCCGCGCCGTCGTGAACACATTGAAGCAAAGCACACCACAGGCGTCGGCAAAGAATGTCGGCGCGGGAACACCAAAATGATGAGTCTGTTAATTGTCGAGGAAAACGACAGGATGCGCCGGTTGCTGAAAAGCCTGGTGGCAGGCTTGGTTTTCCCGGTTCACGAATGCGGCAACGGAGCGGAAGCCCTTGCCCTTTGTGCCACCCAACGCCCGGATTGGATTCTGCTGGACATTGATACGAAAACGATAGACGGGATCAGTGCCACATGTGAGATCAAGGCTGTCTATCCCGAAACAAGAATCATCATTTTCACAGGCTACGACGAAGCCGACTTGCGCGAAGCGGCGCAAGAAGCGGGCGCTTGTGCATACGTGCTGAAAGAGAACCTTTTGGCAATTCGTGAATTGCTCGAAACATCAGTTGAAGCAAAAGCAAAGAACCGAACTTGATAAAGGAAAAACCGATGCGATCCTTGCCCATCTTTCTGTACACCGTTTCCTCTCACATTCACTTGATATTCCGGCACATAAGACCTGGATTCAGGCCTGGCCGCCTTCAGCATAATCGCCATTTGCCGTCCCTCACTGCTGCGTTTGTCCTGGCAGTATGCTTGTTGGGCGGATACGCCGTGATCGCATCTCCGACGGCAAGCGCCGCTTCTTTGCGACAAGTCATCAGCTTCTTCAAAGAACCTGTCGAACGCCTGATAGCTGCCAAGGGCAATGCTGTCTTGAAAGGCACAATGCAGTCAGGCCCCTCCATGCGCGTGCAAGTGACTCAGAAAGGCGATTACGTGCTGATCGGCAACACATTGGCACAGGACGCAGGCCCAGGCGTGGCCGCGCCGGTGGTCGGCACTGTGGGTTCGGCTGGGTCGAACACCAGCGACACCGGGGCTGATGTGTTCTGGCGGTCGGATGATCCGGGAAATGGACAAGCAGCAGCCAACACCACGATCACTGCCGCCGATGCTCGCTCAACGGCGATACTATCCATACCATTAGGCGCGACCATCACGCACGCATACCTGTACTGGTCGGCCATTGCATCCGGCAGCGAAGCCGATGCCACAGCACTGATCGAAAGACCGGGAAGTTTCTCTCAGTCTGTCACGGCAACGTCCAGCAATACGGTTGCGTTCGGCGGTGGGATTGCCTATTTGTCGGTGGCAGATGTGACGTCGCTGGTGCAGAACAATGGCACCGGAGCGTATCGCGTGGGCGGTGTGGATTCGCAGCCCCTTGCGGATTTGAACAGCGATGCAGCCTACGCCGGTTGGAGCCTGCTGGTACTTTACAGCCTCGCTTCGGATCCGGTCCGCAGCATTACTGTAAATGATGGTTTGGATCTGGTGACCAACGGCGCGCCTGTCGCGTTCACAGTCAGCGGCTTCCTGGTGCCGAACACAGGGTTCACTGGCAAACTGGGAGTTATGGCATTCGGAGGTCATGATCAGGCAACCAGCGACAGTCTGTTTTTTAACGGCGGCCCGGCCCTGAGCAACACGGTCAATCCGGCGAATGACTTCTTCAACTCCACCCGCTCGAATCTGGGCGCAGCCGTCATCGTACCAGGCGATCTGCCGCAGTTGACCGGCGGCACACGCAGTATGAGCTTGATAGACCTGGACACGGTGGACATCACTGCCAAACTGACTGCTTCGCAAACCAGCGCTCCCGTTCTAGCCAGCACCACAGGGGAATCATTCTTGACGGCGGTCTGGGTGACTTCGATAAGCACATTTACTCCCGATTTCAGCACTTCGACCTGTGCCATCACGGATAGCAATGGTGGCGAAGTGCATCCGGGGGACACGCTGGAACTGGCCTGCACTGCCGTCAATACAGGCAACGATACTTCCGTCAATACGGTACTCTCCATTCCGCTGCCTACGGGAGTGACCTACGTCCCCGGTTCGCTGGAGGTCGTCAGCGGCCCGAATAGCGGAACCAAAACCGATGTGACTGGCGATGATCAGGGGGAATATGTTGCAGGCTCGCGCACAGCCACCTTCCGGCTTGGCAATGGCGCAAATGCAGCCAACGGTGGCACGATTGCGATCAACGAAACTTCAGCGGTAAAAATGCGCTTCACTGTGGACGCGGGTACAGGAACGCTTTCTGTAGTCGCCGGTTTAACAGCCAGTGGCCTGCTTGGCGCCCAGCCGACCACCTTCCCCTTCTCTGCTTCCATCAACATCATCAGCAATGGCT
>CAZXHW010001100.1:0-2370 GCA_964639915.1 uncultured Heliomicrobium sp. | reverse complement strand
AGTCCCTGACCGATTTCAACCACGTCCATCACGTTGACTTTGCCCGTGCCTGTAATGCCGACGTATTCACGGCGAATGGTGACCGGACGGCGGCGGAAATAATCACAGCCTTTGCGGCCAATCAAAACCAGTTCAACGTCTTTGTCCGTGTTCTGGCGCAAAAACTCCTGCGCAGCTTTGGTCAGGTTGGTGTTGAATCCGCCGCACAAGCCTTTGTCAGCGGTAACCAGCGCCAGCACCACGCGCTCTTTGCGTCCTTCTTCGCGTTCGTGGCCGACCAGCAACGGATCGCGATAATCGGGTGAACGCCGCGCCGCGTCGCCCAGAATCTGCAACATCTTGTTTGTGTAAGGGCGTGCAGCCGTCACACGTTCTGTCGCGCGACGCAATCGGGCAGCCGAAACCATTTTCATGGCTTTGGTAATCTGCCGCATATTTTTGACGGCGCGAACTCGCCGCCGTAAATCCTGAACACTAGGCATAATGTCCTCAGTCTATGGCCTGTTACGCTTTCGCGGCTTTCACCTGCGCGTTGTAGCGTTGTTTGAACTCATCCATCGTGGCTTTCAGCTTGCCCTTTACGTCGTCGTTAATTCCGCCTTTAACATTTTCACGCAAGGCCGAAAGCGCCGCCGTTCCACCCGTTTCCAAAAACTTCACCAGTTCGGCTTCAAAATCACGCACTCTTTCAACCGGCACATCGTCAACGTAGCCATTCGATGCCGCCCAGATAATCGCAATCTGTTTTTCGACATCCATCGGCACGTACTGTGGTTGTTTCAGGATTTCGGTCAGACGCTGACCGCGCGCCAATTGGCGTTGCGTTGCCGCGTCCAGATCAGAACCGAACTGCGCAAACGCAGCGAGTTCACGAAACTGCGCCAGTTCCAGTCGGAGCGTACCGGCAACCTGCTTCATCGCTTTGATCTGCGCGTTTCCGCCGACGCGGCTGACGGAGTTTCCGACGTTGATGGCCGGACGAATGCCGGAGTTGAACAAGTCGGATTCCAGGAAGATCTGGCCGTCGGTGATTGAAATCACGTTCGTTGGAATGTACGCCGAAATATCGCCTGCCTGGGTTTCAATCACGGGCAGAGCCGTCAAGCTGCCGCCACCGCGCGCGTCGCTGTATTTCGCAGCGCGTTCCAGCAAGCGCGAATGCAGGTAGAAAACGTCGCCCGGATAGGCTTCGCGTCCTGGCGGACGGCGCAACAACAAGCTGATTTCGCGATAGGCCGCAGCGTGTTTCGACAAATCGTCGTAAACGCACAGCACGGCTTTGCCGCGATCCATAAAGTATTCGCCGATGGCGCATCCGGCATACGGAGCCAGATATTGCATTGCTGCCGGTTCGGACGCCGAAGAAGCAACGATGATCGTGTAGCTCATTGCGTCGTAGCGTTCCAAGGTGGCCTGCACCTGTGCGACGGTCGAAGCTTTCTGGCCGATGGCCACATAAACGCAAACCACATCTTTGCCGCGTTGGTTGATGATCGTATCCAGCGCGACCGCGGTTTTGCCCGTTTGGCGGTCGCCGATGATCAATTCGCGCTGACCGCGTCCGATGGGAACCATGCCGTCTACTGATTTCAAACCGGTTTGCATCGGTTCTTTCACCGGCTGGCGATCCACAATGCCGGGAGCGATGCGCTCAATCGCCATAAAATCGTTGGTGACAATCGGGCCTTTACCGTCTGTCGGCTGTCCCAGCGCGTTGACCACGCGGCCAAGCATCGCATCGCCTGCGGGGACTTCGATAATGCGCTTGGTGCGTTTGACGATGTCGCCTTCTTTGATCGCTTGATAATCGCCGAGCAACACCGCGCCGACCTTGTCTTCTTCCAGGTTTAACGCCAATCCGGCTGCGCCTTTGTCGAATTCCAACAATTCACCGGCCATCACTTTTTCCAGGCCGTGAATTTCGGCGATGCCGTCGCCCACTTTGATCACTGTGCCGACTTCGGCAATGCTTACACCGGCGTCGAAGTTTTCGATCTGCTGCCGGATGATTTTACTGATTTCATCTGCTCTGATTTCGTTTGCCATAACTTTGCTCCGTAGTGGTGTCGCTTTAAGCGTTCAACAACCGCTTTTTCATCTGTGCCAATTGCGTTTTGATTGAACCGTCGTAAACCAGGCTGCCAATGCGCGTGACGACTCCGCCGATAATTGCCGGATCCGTGCGAAATTGCAGCCGCACCTGTTTGCCTGTCGCGGCTTTCAGCTTATCGGCCAGCATCGTTTCTTCCTGCTGAGAAATTTCGCGCGCCGTGGTGATTTCCGCCGACACAATATTCGTCCGCGAATCCAGCTCACGCATCAGCACTTTCAGGATTTGATCCAGATTGTGCAGCCGCGAATTATCCACCA
>CAZXHW010001099.1:0-2371 GCA_964639915.1 uncultured Heliomicrobium sp. | reverse complement strand
GTTCCCGCCGCAAGCCATCAAGTTGAACCGGTAGTTGTGATTAACGACGTAGCCAACCTCGTTTGAGTTACGCTGAAGCCAAAAATCGAAATCCTCACACAACGGAACTTTGGTCCGTGAACAAGCCTGGAAGTGAAAATGATCCGGCGCGGAGGCTCCGCAGCGCGGGCCGTTGTAGAGCACAAACCAATTTTCGCCGAGGTCCTGGGCCAGATCGAGCATCGCGCCGAAGTTCCCTTCGATGGCTTGTGGCACGTGTTCGCGCGAAGAAATCACCAGATGATCTTTCAACACCGGAAATGGATTGCACAACACGACAAAGCGGTCGCCAAAAGCAATTCCCTTTTCCTCCGGCGGCAAATTGTCCGCGCACAAAAAACAAGGCCGCTTGCTGATTGTCGCGGCGTCCACTTTTGCGGCCGTGCTGACGATTCGTGCTGGATTAAATTGAGCGAAAACCTTCGAGCCTTTGACGGAAAACATTTTGTAGCTGACTTGATCCAGCGCGGCCGTCGCCTCGCGCAACATTGGCCAAGTGGCAACTTGCTGTTGCAGTAAAGCTTTCGCCGATTCGTTTGTAATTCCAGCTAAAGGCGAAACTACGAACCCGCGCAAATCTTCCGCGCTGAGAAGGCGGTTTTCCCAATTCATCGGCTGTGTTTCTCCGCGTTGACCCGCATTGAATTGATATGCTGGCGAGCCAGAATCTCGATTGTCCGCAGCCTGTCTTTGTAAACGTCATACCGATTCGCTGTAACCAGTGGCAAGGCGCTGTCGGAATTCCCTGCCCAGCGGCGGGCGAAGTAAAGCGAACCGTAAATTCTGCCGATTTCATATTGGCGGCTGATGCGCAGAGCCACCGCGTAATCTTCGCCATAGCTGGTATTTGGCAGCCCGATTTGCCTCAGTACAGATGTGTCGAACGCTCTGGGTGCGCCAAGCCCGTTGATTCTGAGTGCATTATTTCTGCCGTTTTCGCGTGTCCATTCACGGTGATCAATCAACCCCGGAGGCAGCTCATTCAAATCAAAATCAACGATGTTGTACGAACCGATGACCATCGCGTACCCGCCGGTTTCAAATTCCCGAACGACCCGTGTCAGCGTTTGGTCGTTGCTGTAAATGTCATCAGAATCAAGTTGGACAGCGTAGCGCCCGCAATGTTCGGAATAAACAGCTTCGTTCCAGCAACCACCAATTCCCAAATCCGTCCTGCCGGGAATCAAATGGATCAACCTTCCAACCCCCGAGCCGTTATCAGCCGTTAGTTCGCGAAGCAGTTCAGTTGTTCCATCGGTCGAATGGTTATCCACCACAATGACATTGAATGGAAAATCCGTTTGCTGCGCCAACGCGCTACGAACAGCATCGGCAATAGTTTTGACTCGGTTGCGAACTGGAATAATGACGCTGGCTTTGACTGGAAATTGCTCGTTGCTGGTTGGCACTTCGGCGAACTTCGGCTCCAGCCACGCGCCGATGCGTTGCAGATGCGCTGTGGCCAGTTGCTCCATTTCGATCTGGTAATCGCGTTTGCGAGGGTCAACATAATCGAAAATCTTTTCGCCCGTGGCTCGCGCATCAACCACGTCTCGTGTGTAAAGCGGCTCAGGAATTCGCAAAAGCTCGGAGTCAACAGAAAGCTTCAGCCGCAGATCGTACAAGCCGCCCCATTGGACCGTTTCGGCAGCTTCGCCGTGAAGTCGCAACGCAGCGTCAACCGCTTGTCGTGACAGCAGCAAAACTGACCCGAAATCAAAATTGTCACGAATGCTGCCGAGCTGATAATCAATCAGCGGATGATCGGTGACTTCGTCGCCATTTCGTTCGCGAAAGTCCGAATACAACAGCCCGGCACCTGTATCGTCTGCGACTTGAACAAAACGCTCCAGAGCACGCGCGCCAAGCTCGACTTTTCCGCCCGGCAACACTAACAACAAATAATCCGTCGTCCATTTGCCCAACACTTCCTGAATGTCAGCGCCAGAAATGACCGAATCAACTTCAATCGTCTCCACGTCAGCAGGAAGCCTTACAAGATCAGCCCCCGCAACCAAAGCAACAGCCACTCGTTTCATAATCAAAAATCCAAACCCCAAAATTCAAAATTAAAAGTCTTTCGGCCTGAAAATCATAAACCCATTCATTGGCAAGGTTTTGAAGAAGCCGACTAAGTCCAGTTCCATGACTTTATTGTGACTGCGGGTCGCATTACGCATCAGAACCTGTTCGCCATTGCGAACGATCATCCCAGCGTGCGACACGTCCAAACCTTTGCGCCCGGAAGCAAACAGAATCAAATCGCCGTCTTTCAGCCAGCGACTAACCGCCGCCAATTCGTGTTTAGGAAAATACCGTAAATGGGCTGAAA
>CAZXHW010001098.1:0-2378 GCA_964639915.1 uncultured Heliomicrobium sp. | reverse complement strand
GTGAGCAAAACCAGTTGCCATTCCGTCGCGCCGGGGCTTGGGCGCTCGGTTCTTCGCTATTCGTTGCGCGGCGGCTGACGGATAGCAAAGATCTGATTCACAACGACCATCTGCTTGGGTTCAAGCGTGCGGGAGCTTATGACTTGGCGGCTTTGCTGGAAGACGCAGGGAGAATTCCTGTTGGGCTGACAGAAATCGCGCTTCATCCCAGCACGACTGACCGCGTTCCTTACGCAGGATTGCTTGGCAATCAGGAGCGTCAAGCCTTGCTTGCGCCGTCCTTGCCGGAATGTCTGGCGGAAATGGGAATCGAGTTAACTACCTGGAGAGCTATCGCACAATGAATCGCACGGACAAATTGGCCAACGCCAACGGATATGAACGCTGGGCGCTTGTCGCGCTGATTGGGCTTGCCGCGGCCATTTTTGTCGGCAGCGCAGGCATTCCAGCTTTGCTGGATGATGCCGATTCGTTTTATGCCGAAGTAGCGCGTGGCATGAACTGGCGGCACGATTGGATTACGCCGTATTGCAACTCGCTTCGATACCTGGAAAAACCGCCGCTGTTTTACTGGCTGATTTCGCTCTCTTACGCAGTGTTGGGTGCAGCCAGCGCGTTTACCGCCCGGCTACCAACTGCATTGGCGGTTGTCGCTCTGGTTTTTGTCACCGCCAAAATCGGCAAGCTGTTGTTTGGCTTCCGCGCGGGATTGTTCGGCGGAGCAGCGCTAGCGACCTCCATTGGCATGTTTCTTTTTACGCGAATCATTCTGCCGGATGCTTTGTTTACGCTGATGCTTTCACTGATCTTTTACTCGTTTCTTCGTTGGGAGCGCGTTGAGCGAAAAAACGTGTGGTTGATGTGGATGTATGCGTTCACGGCGTTGGCTGTGCTGGCCAAAGGAGGCATCGGCGTAGTTTTCCCGGCGGGAATTTTGTTTTTCACTTTGGCGGTTAGCCGACGCTGGAAAGATATTTGGCGGCTGATTTCCGTGCCGGGCATCTTGCTGTTTCTCGCTATTGCGGCTCCCTGGCACGTCTTGATTGGACAACGGAACCCTGGCTTTTACTGGTTTTACTTCGTCAACGAACATCTGCTGCGATTTCTGGGCAGGCGCTATCCGATGGATTACGGAACCGTCCCGCTGATTCCATTTTGGTTGCTGCACATTGTCTGGCTGTTTCCGTGGTCAATTTATCTGCTGACGCTGCTACGCCCGAAAACCTTCAAACAGGCATTGTCGGAATATGGGCAGGCCATAATTTTGCCTGTGGCTTGGGCGTTGACGATTCTGTTGTTTTTCTCGTTTTCCTCGCGCTTGGAGTACTACACCGTTCCCGCCTTTCCAGCCCTGGCGTTGCTGGCCGGGTTGCAGTGTTCACGGCTCTGGGAGCAAAAAGGGAAATTGCCCGGCTTGGCGCTTGGCGTGCTTGGCGCTTTGATTGGTGTTTCCTTGATCCTGCTTGCGATGTTTGTTTCGTCAAAAACGCCTGACGCCTGGTTGAAGCTGAAAGACAATCCGGACTTGTATGTGTACTACCTTGGCCATTTGTTCGACTTGACGCCGGAAAGTTTGCTGGCGTTGCGAACTCCGCTGGTGCTGGCTGGGATTGCGTTTGGCGTATTTTTGCCATTACACCACTTGGTCAAAAAGCCCGAAGCCAAATTGACAGTGCTGGCGGTTGGAATGGCAATTTTCTTTGTCGCTGCGAACCTAGGCTTTTTGATTTTCGCGCCGCGTCTGACTTCCAAACCCATCGCAGAGGAAATCAACCGTCGGGCAGGGGATTCGCTCATCATCATTGACGGGGAGTATGAAGAAGGTTGCAGCGTTGCGTTTTACACAGGCAGGACAGTGATGATGCACAATGGTCGTTCGGCCAATTTGGAGTACGGTTCTCGCTACCCTGATGCGCTGCCACTGTTTCCCGGAGATGAAGAATTGAAAATACTCTGGCAGCAAACACGCCAACGACTGTATTTCGTCACCTTCCAGCACAAACAAGAAAAGCTGAATTCTCTCATTCAGGCTCCGAAGTATGAGCTTGCTCGGTACGGGGACAAGATTTTGTTATCAAACGAGGCTGATCAATAAAATGAGAGCAGGATTCCGCAACCTGACAGAAAACGGCATTCTTCTTTTCCGGCAATTTCCGGCCAGACTGACGGCTTCTGACGGTGCCCGGCGCAAAAAGTGGCATCTTGTTTTTCGAACTCCCAATTTCCACGCGGTGGTTCTGGCGATTTTGGCGTTTGTACTGTTGTTTGCCAATCTGCAAAAAGGAGATTTAAGCGGTTATGACGATGCCGTGTACGCCCATGAAGCAAAAGGCATTTTGCAGACCGGGGACTGGTTTACACTGCGGCTGAATGGGTTG
>CAZXHW010001097.1:0-2385 GCA_964639915.1 uncultured Heliomicrobium sp. | reverse complement strand
GTGTCCCATTTGCGGCGCGGCAGGTAATCGGGATGATGCCAATCCATAATCGAATGGTAAAAACACAACCGGACGCCTTCGGCTTTGCAGGCAGCGGCCAACGGTTTCAGCAAATCGCGCTTGTAAGGTGTCGCGGCAATGTCGTAATCGCCAAGCTTGGAATCCCACAAACCAAATCCGTCGTGATGTTTGGACGTGATGACGATGTATTTCATCCCGGCGTCTTTGGCGGTGCGAACCCATTGGCGCGCATCGTATTTGACCGGATTGAACCCCTTGACCAGCGGCGTGTATTCATCCACAGGAATTTGCAGATCGTGCATGATCCATTCGCCCACGCGCGGCGTCTTTTTGCCTTTCCATTCGCCAGCCGGAACCGCATACAGGCCCCAGTGAATGAACAAGCCAAACCGGGCTTCGCGCCACCATTTCATGCGGTGGTCATGGTCGGCGGTTTCGTCTTCGGCAAACGGCATTGCAAATGTAGTGAAGTCCGTTGCGGCAAGGCCAGCGCCTGCGCCAATCAGTTTCAGGGAATCGCGTCTGGTTAGCTTGGAATTGATCATGGTTCCTCTCGACAAAGCCGGGAGCCGTTGGCCGCCAATGCTATTCATTGTCCGCAATTGACAAGTCCGCAGCCCAACGGATAACTTCCAGCTTCAATAAAGAATCGGTAAAAATGATTGCGATGTGTTCGAAACGCTTGTCGGACTTTGCCTTTCGGGTTTTCCGCAGTCAAGTTTTCTCACGCACTTTTCAAAATTTCACATGGTTGCCAGACGTTTCATCATTA
The DNA here is from genome assembly GCA_964639915.1 of uncultured Heliomicrobium sp. GTDB lineage: Bacteria > Acidobacteriota > Blastocatellia > RBC074 > RBC074 > RBC074. The sequence continues at coordinate 1,592 of CAZXHW010001097.1, read as the reverse complement.
CGGGGATGGTTCAAGGGGTGGGGTACCGCTTTTTCGCGATGCGTGCAGCGGCTCGACATCAAGTGCTAGGCACGGTTCGCAACCTGCCCGATGGCCGCGTTGAAGTCGTGGTCGAAGGCGACCGCGACGCGATGGACGCATTCAAAAACGAACTGGCAACCGGGCCGATGATGGCTGAAATTATAGATATCGAAGAAACCGATTTAACTGTTACTGGCCGCTACCGCGATTTTCGCATTGATCACTAACCAAGGAGACCTGCACTTAACATGCCTGCTGATTCCACAATTGAACAAGAACTGAAAAACCTCATCCGCGAAGTCCCGGACTTCCCCAAACCCGGCATCCTGTTTTACGACATCACAACGCTGCTGAAACATCCGTCAGGACTGAAAACCGCGCTGGATCAAATGACGGAACGATACAAAGGGCGTCCGATTGATACTGTCATTGGCATCGAATCACGCGGCTTCATTTTCGCGCCGTACATCGCCGCGCAAATCGGCGCGGGCTTCGTCCCGGTTCGCAAACCCAAAAAACTGCCCGCGGAAAAAGAAAGCGTCAGTTATGACCTGGAATACGGAACCGACACGCTCGAAATCCATTGTGACGCGGTTGGAACCGGCCACAACGTCGTCATCGTTGATGATTTGCTGGCGACCGGTGGCACGGCCAGAGCCGTCACCCAACTGGTTGAAAAGCTGGGCGGCAACGTCGTTGGATTGTCGTTTATGGTTGAACTGGAATTTTTGGCCGGACGCGAAAAGCTGGCTGGTTATGATGTGTTCTCGCTGTTAAGATACGCCTCGTAATTTTGACAGGGCTTGTAGCTCAGGTGGATAGAGCGACTGCCTCCTAAGCAGTAGGCCGCTGGTTCGAGTCCAGCCAAGCCCATTTTTCATTTCAATGACCTAGCGTTATTCCTGTTGTGGCATTTCTGCCATCGCCACTTATTCTTGCGAGGCGGTTTGGTGGCTTTTTGAGGACGCACCGTTACCATAGCGTTTCCAGATTTCAACTTCCTCTTGGCTTATTAAAAACAAACACAAAGGCCTCCAGCATTTACGCTGGAGGCCTTTGTGTTTGTACTCTTCTTATTACCATCACCACGGTATCGAGACTCAAGCTCAATACCAATAGTGGTTTCTGGTTGAGACTGACCAGATTTTTCCGTTTAGAAAGTTTCCTTAGAAAACGATCCCCACTGAAATGCGAATGTTATCCTGACGTTGTCCCTCCAGAGTAAAGGGCTGAATTGCTCCCGACTGGCCCAGTACACTGATTGACCGATCTCGCAAGAAAACAGGCGCGTAATCTATCTGAAATGCACGAATGCTAAAGCGGTCACTAAGGCGCACGTCCAATCCGCCTCCAATACCCGCCGCAAAGTCAGTCGAACTTGTTTCAAATGAATTACTGGTTGTACCTGCCGTCACTGTTTGCTGCGTGCTTGCTTCGAACCGGGTGTGTGCTCCACCTGCAAGCGCTCGGAAAAACGGTTCAATGCGGCTGCTATTACGGAATTTGATCTGCGGTCAAGCCATAAAGTACATCTGGCGAGTATCAAGCGTGCCGCGCCCACCGGTAAAATC
>CAZXHW010001096.1:0-2389 GCA_964639915.1 uncultured Heliomicrobium sp. | reverse complement strand
CCGATTACAACAACCAACGGGACATTGATTTTTTTGTCGTGAATTACGGCGCTCCGGCGCAACTGTTCAGCAATCAGCGAGACGGTTCGTTCAAGGAAGTTGCGGCTTCGGCTGGGATCAATTTCAGCGGCAAGGCTCTTGGCGTTGGCGCAGGTGATTTGAACAAAGACAACTTCGTTGACTTTTATTTGCCGGACGCTGAGGGGAACGGCGCGCTGTTTTTGAGCGACGGTAAAGGCGGCTTTGCTCGACGAGGTGACGGGGTGGCAGGGCGACGGGCTGAATTTGCTGCTCAGATTGCCGATTACGATAACGACGGTTTGCTGGATGTTGTGACGCAAACGGCTGGCGGCGTGAGCTTGCAACGTGGATTAGGCGACAAGCTTGCGGAAGCTCCGAGCTTTCAACTCCCAACTCCCAACTCCCGATCACTTGCACTCGGAGGTTTCACTGGCGACGGCGGAGTTGATCTGATTGGCTTCATGAACGACGGGTCAATCGCGGCGCTGAAATCCGAAGGTTTCGGCAAAAACTTTGCTCGCATTCAACTTGCGGGAAAAACCAGCAACCGCAGTGCGATTGGAACCAAAGCAGAGCTTCGCAGCGGCAGCCTGTCACAGAAGCTGGAAGTTTATTCTTCTTCCCCTGCGCCCGCTTCCGCTTCGCTGAATTTCGGGCTTGGCTATCGAACATCCGTGGATGCGCTGACGCTGTTTTGGCCAGCCGGAATTATGCAATCTGAAGTCGGCATCAAACCCGGAGAAAATCAGGTTGATGAGCTTGACCGCAAAGGCACGTCCTGCCCGTTGCTGTACACATGGAACGGCAGCGAATACAGCTTTGTCACGGATTTCCTGGGCGGCTGTGCCATTGGCGCGCGCGAACCCGGCAACACCTGGAGCCAGCCGGACACCAACGAATACATTCGTGTGACGGGCGACCAACTGAAACCGAAAGACGGCGTGCTTTCCATGCGGATGAACAACCAGTTGGAAGAAGTGATCTTTTTTGACGAAACGAAACTGCTGGCGATGGACCATCCGGCAGACGTGGAAATTTACCCGAACGAACGGCTGATGCCTGGTCCGCCGTATCCTGAATTCAAACTCTATTCGGTGAAAGCGCCGCGCCCGCCGGTTCGTGCGGTTGACGATAAAGGCAAAGACGTCTTGCCGCTGATCAAAGACATTGATCGTCGCTACCCTGATGATTTCGAAAAGCTGCGGTTCAAAGGCTACGCCCGCGAACATACGGTTGAATTGGATTTGGGCAATATAAGCAAAGCCAAACAGGTTCTGTTGCTGCTGACAGCATGGATTGATTACGCGGATTCGACGGCGAATCTGGCGGCTTCGCAAGCAGGCGTTGAAATCACTCCGCCTTATGTTCAAGTCAAAAATGATCGCGGCCAGTGGCAAACCGTCATTCCGCAAATGGGGTTTCCCGCCGGATTGCCGAAAACGATGACGGTTGATCTGACGGGCAAATTTCTTTGTGCGGACAGCGGCGTTCGCATCGTCACCAGCATGCGAATTTACTGGGATCAGATTCTGGTGGATGCGTCTGACGGAAGCGCGCCGATGAAAATCTCCACGCTTGATCCGATTGCTGCCAACTTACGCTGGCGCGGGTTTCCGCGTGAATACTCGCCCGACGGACGCAAGCCGCTGATTTACGATTACCGCATGCTTGAGCCTTTTGCTCCGTGGAAAGCCCACCTGGGCAATTACACGCGCTTTGGCGATGTGCGCGAATTGCTGACAGCCGCGGATGATATGTACGTGGTCACGCGCAACGGCGACGAAATCCAATTGGATTTTGATGCGCGGCGATTGCCGACTTTGCTAACGGGTTGGAAGCGCACTTATCTGGTTTTCGCTGACGGTTTTGGCAAAGACATGGATATGAATTCTGCGCGGCCCGAAACGATTGGCGAACTTCCGTATCACGGAATGAAAAGCTATCCCTATTCGCCGGACGACGCTTACCCGAACGACAAACGCCACCGCGATTATCTGGAACGCTACAACACTCGCACGATTGGCAATCAAACCCAGGCGGCTTGGCGTGGGGTGAAATGATGAGGGGAGGGAGTGACGGAGGGTTGGAGGGACGGAGAGATAGCGGGCTGGAGAGTTCACTTCCAACAACTATCTGTCTTTTTCCTATTTTTCCTCTTTGCTGATCCGTGGTCTCTCAATCTCTCAATCCCTCAATCTCCCAATCCTTCTCGCAATCCCGCAACCTGCTTTCCATCGCGCTCAATTCCAATTGATAGTTGGCGGGGCGAATACTTCAACAACACAGAACTTAGCGGACGCCTGCATGTTCCGGTGATCGGCGTCGTTCGTTCGCAGATGACTGACGCCGACCTCGTTGAGCGCGCGCG
>CAZXHW010001095.1:0-2392 GCA_964639915.1 uncultured Heliomicrobium sp. | reverse complement strand
AATTTGTCCAATACCGGCCCGGCTCGTTGCACACCAAAGCGCGCGGCAAATACATGTCTTCGCAGAGGATTTCTGATCGCATCCTGCACGTGGGAATCACGGTTACTGATCAGGCTGCTGCCGATAAGTTTTACAAAGACGTCATGGGCTTTTCGGAAATCTGGCGTGGAGGCCGCGACGATCAAACGCTGAACTGGATCAATATGCGCGTTCCGGACGGAACCGATTACATCGAATACATGCTGACGACCGGCAAACCCACGCGACAACAGCTTGGTTCCAGCCATCACGTCGCATTGCTGGTTCCAGAAATGCAAAAGGCGTTGGAAACGTTGCGTCAGCGAGTGGACGATCCGTCGAAAATTCGCTCACCACAGGTTGGCCGCAACCGTCGCTGGCAACTGAATCTGTTTGATCCCGACGGCAGCAGGGCAGAACTGATGGAACCGTTTCCGATGCGATGACTGGAGGTCGGGAGTCGGGAGAGTTTAGTGGTGCAAATTAGGAATGCAAGAATAATGAAAAGAAGCTTTGTTGTACTTATGGCGGCGCTATTTCTTGTGCCGTTGGTTGTTGGTAAGCCAGTGCAGGCTGTTCAATCAAGCAAGGCGCGCCAGCCGAACGTCGTGCTTTTCTTCATTGATGATCTCGGCTATGCGGACATTGGCAGCTTCAATCAGGACAAAGCCTCGATGGGGTATTCGACGCCAAACCTTGATCGAATGGCTGCGGAAGGAATTCGGCTGACCAGTTTTTATGTTCCGCAAGCCGTTTGCTCAGCTTCGCGTGCTGCGCTGATGACCGGCTGTTATTCCAACCGCGTTGGCATTCAGGGAGCGCTCGACCACAGAGCGGATTATGGCATCAACGCTGACGAAACGACGCTCGGCGAAGTCTTCAAATCGCGCGGGTATGCAACAGCGATCTACGGCAAATGGCATTTGGGGCATCACCCGCAGTTTTTGCCGACGCATCATGGCTTCGACGAATACTTTGGCTTGCCCTATTCCAATGACATGTGGCCAAAGCATCCGACTGGGACATATCCAGACTTGCCGCTGATCGAAAACGAAAAAGTCATTCAGTTAATGCCGGATCAATCGCAACTGACGACGCAATACACAGAGCGCGCCGTCAAGTTCATCGAACGCAACCAGGCGAAACCGTTCTTTCTTTATGTGCCGCACACAATGCCGCATGTGCCGCTGTTTGTTTCCGACAAGTTCAAAGGCAAAACTCAGCGCGGCCTATTTGGCGATGTAATCGAAGAGATTGACTGGTCTGTCGGGCAAGTGCTGATGACGCTGAAGCGATTGAAGCTCGACGACAACACGTTGGTCATTTTCACTTCGGATAACGGCCCCTGGTTAAGCTACGGTAACCACGCCGGTTCGGCCAAACCTTTGCGCGAAGGCAAGGGCACTGAGATGGAAGGCGGCGTGCGTGTTTCATTTATCGCTCGTTGGCGGGGAAAGATTCCCGCCGGAGTCAGCAGTCGCGAATCGGTAATGACGATTGATTTGCTGCCGACGCTGGCAAAGCTGATCGGCGCGGAAACTCCCAAAGATCGCATTATTGACGGCTTGGACATCTGGCCGATTCTGTCCGGCAAAAAAGCCAAAAGCCCACACGATGCGCTGTATTTTTAGTGGGGCAAGGAACTGCAAGCCGTGCGAGCTGGCAAATGGAAACTTCATTTGCCGCACACTTATCGTTTCATCGAAAAGGCTGGCGGCGAAGGAAAGCCCGGCAAGGATACTTACCCGATGCTGGAATTGTCGCTTTACGATTTGGAAGCCGACATCGGCGAAACGACGAACTTGGCCAACAAGCATCCGGAAGTGGTTAAACAATTGATGGTGTTTGTTGAACGCGCGCGGGAAGACCTGGGCGATTCGCTAACCAAACGCGAAGGCAAAAACGTTCGTCCGGTTGGCAAGCTGCAATGAGGGAACACACGAGAAGGCTAACGTCCACATACTAAGGGAATTCATTCAATGTCCGAACTTACCCAAAGCAAGCAGCGCATTGTCGCGCTGACTTCGTTTTTGAACTTGTATGCGCTGGTCGGCATAGCTTTTTATGGCCCGCCGTTTTTTTACGACTTTCTGGTCAAAGAATTTAACTGGTCACGCGAACAGGTCACATCGGGCAACACCTTTGGCAAAACTTTGGTGCTGCCGCTCTTCGGGTTTGCCGCCGGATGGATCATTGACCGGTTCGGCCTGAAGCGATTGATGATCGTAGGAATTTTGTTAGGCGCGATTTCGATCATCGGACTGGGCCAAGTCAACACACTGCCGCTGTTTTACACCTGCTTCATTTTCAACGCGTTGGGATACGTTTGTGCCGGACCTCTGCCAAACCAAGTGCTACTGACACGCTGGTTCAA
>CAZXHW010001094.1:0-2392 GCA_964639915.1 uncultured Heliomicrobium sp. | reverse complement strand
GCCATAAACCCTCCTAACTCACTTGTTGAAAACGGAGCCACTCATACCATCTCCCAACTCCCGCCTCCCATCTCCTACCTGGGAATTTCGACGGCGCCGACAATTTCGTCCAGGATTGCTTCTTCGGTAATGCCTTCGATTTCAGCTTCCGATCTGAGCAGGATGCGATGGCGAAGCGCGGGATGAACGACATCGCGCACGTCGTCTGGCGTGACGAATTCGCGGTCGCGCATCGCCGCCAGCGCTTTGCTGGCCAGCAGTAGCGCAACGGAAGCGCGTGGGCTGGCTCCCCACAACAGGCTTGGATGTTCGCGTGTGCGGCGAACCAGATTGACGATGTACGTTTGCACGCTGGGTTCGACATTGATGCGGCGAACTTCGGCGCGGCACTGTGGAATCACCGCCGAATCGTCCATCACCACTAGCGGCACATTTTCCAGCTTGCGCGCGTTAAAGCCCGCTTGCCAGTTCGCTACGATTTGCAATTCGTCTTCGGCATTGGGGTAAGAAATCAGAATCTTGAACAGGAAGCGATCAAGCTGGGCTTCGGGTAATGGATACGTGCCTTCATATTCAATCGGGTTTTCCGTGGCCAGCACCAAAAACAGGGGCGACAGCAAATGGGTTTCGCCGTCAATCGTTACCTGGCGTTCTTCCATCGCTTCCAGCAATGCGGCCTGCGTTTTTGGCGGAGTCCGGTTGATTTCATCGCCGAGCAAAATGTCCGTGAAAACCGGGCCGTGGCGCAAGCTGAATTGCGAAGTCGCCACGTTGAACACGTTCGTGCCCGTAATATCCGAAGGCATCAGGTCAGGCGTGAACTGTATGCGGTTGAAGCCGACACCCAGAATTCGCGCCAGCGTTTTGACCATCAGGGTTTTGGCGGTTCCCGGCACGCCTTCCAGCAACGCGTGACCTTCGGCCAGCAAACAGATCAGGATTTGGTCAATGATCGCGTCCTGACCGACGATGACTTTGTGGATTTCGTTGCGAATGTGTTCGGCGACCTGGCTGACGTAATTTGCCATGCGTGATGGGCTGAACTCCTGTGATTAGATTTGAACTCCTGTTTCGAGCCGCAACTATACTCAAAGAGGCAGAAGCCGACAATCACGAAAGGTTTAGGGACTTCCTAGCGATTGCCTAGAAGTTTCTCTGCTGGTTTAATGACGGCCATGCCAAATCTGATTATCGGGTCACGCGGCAGCAAGCTGGCGCTGTGGCAATCCAACTGGATCAAACAAGAACTCGAACGTCTGCATCCGGGCTTGGTGGTTGAAATTGAGATCATCAAAACCACGGGCGACAAAATGCAGGAAGTCTCGCTCGCGGGCTTGGCCGGAGCAGGCAAGGGCGTGTTCACCAAAGAAATCGAAGAAGCGCTGATTGATCGCAGCATTGATCTGGCCGTTCACAGCTTGAAAGATTTACCAACGGTGCTGCCGGACGGATTGCACATTGCCGCCGTCACCGAACGTGTGGACGTGCGCGACGCGTTGATCTGCTCTGCGGCGTTGCACGGAACCGTCAAAGCGATTCGGGATTTGCCAAACGGCGCGCGCATCGGAACCAGCAGTTTGCGCCGCCGAGCGCAGTTGCTGCATCAGCGTCCAGATCTGCAAATTTCGGAATTGCGCGGCAACGTGGACACCCGGTTGCGCAAACTGGACGAAGGCCAATACGACGCGATCATTCTGGCGTCGGCGGGATTGATCCGGCTGGGATTTGCCGACCGGATCAGCGCGCGCATTCATCCGTCGGAAATGCTGAGCGCTGTCAGCCAGGGCGCGCTCGGCATTGAATCCCGCGTCAACGATGATCGGACAAACCTGTTTCTAGAATCGCTGAACCATTGGCCTACGCGGTATGCCGCCGAAGCCGAACGTGCCGTGTTGCGCGAACTCGGCGGAGGTTGCGCCGTGCCAATTGCCGCGCTGGGCATCGTCAATGCAAGCAACCAGCTACAATTGGAAGCGCTGGTTGCCGATGTGGAAGGGAAGCAGATGATCCGGCTTCACGCCGAAGGCTCAGCGCATCAAGCCGAAGAGATCGGTGCGCAATTGGCCGAAGCTTTGGTGCAAGCCGGGGCGCGAGATTTATTGCGGGTCGAAGGCCACAAAGCCGCTCCCATGAACACTCCGCCGAGTCAAAAGTCCGCGTCCGTAAAACAAATTGAGACTGGCGCGCAGGCGACAGCCTCTGCGGCTTCAGAAGGAAATCAGGTCGCTACCGCTCCCCGCTCCGTGCCTGATGTTGAACATCCGTTGGCCGGGCGCAAAGTGATTGTCACGCGTTCGCCGAAACAAAGCAGCGATATGGTTCGGTTTCTGGAAAAGCTTGGCGCGGAAGTCATTGCTTGCCCGACCATTGAAATCAAACCGCCCGCAAGCTG
>CAZXHW010001093.1:0-2399 GCA_964639915.1 uncultured Heliomicrobium sp. | reverse complement strand
ATGTCTCCGGCAGGAGGTTTTGTCACGCCGATGTCCGCGCTGGCAGTTGGCTTTATCACTGGTGTGGTTTGTTTCTTTGCCGTAACCGAATTGAAGAAGAGACTTGGTTACGACGATTCGCTGGATGCGTTCGGCGTTCACGGCATTGGCGGATTCACTGGAGCATTGCTGACCGGCGTGTTTGCGAATAGCGCTGTCAACACTGTGTTCAAGGATCCCAGTGGCGCGGCCTTGCCCAGTGGCTTGATCGAAGGCAATCCGAAACAGGTCTTGAACCAGTTAATCGCCTCGTTGGTGGCAATCGTTCTTGGTTGCGTCGCTTCTTACATCATCCTGAAGGTTGTTGATCTGATTGTTGGTGTTCGCGTTACTGGCGAAGACGAAATTTCCGGCCTGGACATCAGCCAGCACGGAGAAGAGGGCTACAACCTGGATTCGGATATGATTACAGGCGCGTCGTATAGCTCCATAAGCAGTTCACCTATCGGTGATCCTGTGTTCAGAACCGCCGATGCTTTGGAGAAATAAGGAGAAACACCAATGAAAAAAATAGAAGCGATTATTCGTCCGCACTTGTTGGAAGCCGTCAAGGATGCGCTTCAAACGGTCGGAGTTCAGGGAATGACGATTAGCGAAGTTCGCGGTTTCGGTCGTCAAAAAGGTCACACCGAAGTTTATCGTGGCAGTGAATACAAAGTTGAATTCGTGCCGAAGGTAAAAATCGAAGTCATCGTTGACGATGATGTGGCCGAAAGTGCTGTTGAAGCGGTGATCAAGTCTGCCCGGACAGGGAAATTCGGAGACGGCAAAATCTTCGTCCTTCCTGTCGAAGAAGCGGTTCGCATCCGCACGGGCGAACAAGGCGTCAACGCAGTTTGATTGTGGTTGGTTTGCGCAATTCGCGCTAATTCCGCCATCCGCGATTTGAAAAGGAAGAGGGCTGTGACGCCCATCAGGAGATGCTGCAACATCGCCCGCGCCACAGCCCGGTCTAAACCACGCAACCATCTGTGAAAAAGTCGCGTGGCTATGAATGGAGTGTAAGCTCGGCGCTGATTTTCGCGCAAGCACTGCTCTGTTGATGGCTTCGCGCTTGATTACTGCAAAGCTATTCAGAGGAGAACACAATGCTCTTAAAGAGATTTCCATTCACGAACGAATTGCGCCGCGCGCTGGCCGCCGCCACATTGGCGACCGCCATTAGCGTAACGGCTTTTGGCCAAACAGCGGCAAATGAGCCCGTCGCTGCCAATGACGAAGCTGGGAAAACTGCGGCAACCAAAGTCGCCGCCAAAACTGCCGCAGACGAACTGGCAAAAACGATTGAAGCCTTGGAAGAACGCATTCGTTTACTGGAATCGAGATTGGCCAGACTGGAAACCCCAGCGGCTGCGCCTGCGACGACAAGCACGGCGAAAGTGACAACTGACGTCGCCAAAGCGACAGAAGTTGGTGAGATCAAAAAAGAAATCGCCGCCATTCAGGACGATGCCAAAAAGAACAATGAAGTTTTGAAATTCTTCCGCGATGTCGAAGTCAGCGGAATTGTTGATGGCTATTACAGTTACAACAACAATAAAGTTGACATGTTCACGCAGGGCCGCGCGTTTGATGTGCGTCACAATGCCTTCAGTTTGCAATTGGCCAAGCTGACGTTAAACAAGGCGAATTCAAAAGACGATCCACTGGGATTCCGTATTGATCTTGGTTTGGGCGAAACGGTTGACCGCATCATTTCGGTCAGCGATTCCAGCCGTAACGATGCGACCAAACACATCCTGCAAGCTTACGCCAGCGTGGTTGCTCCCATCGGCAGCGGGCTGACGATTGATTTCGGTAAGTTCTACACGCCGGTTGGCGCTGAAGTCATCGAAACCAAAGACAATTACAACTATTCACGCGGCTGGTTGTTTGCCTTCGGCCCGTATTACCACACGGGGATGCGCGCCAAATACGCCTTCAACGACAAAGTCGCTTTGACCGGGTTCCTGCTGAACGGCTGGGACAACTTGTTCGAAAACAACGTCAAGACCGGCAAGACCGTTGGGTTTCAGCTTGGTTTGACGCCGAGCAAGAAATTTGCGCTGACGCAAACCTATCTGGCTGGCCCTGAAGCTCCGTTGGCAAACGTTCCGGACGTTTCCTTGCGCGACAACTGGCGGCACATCGCCGACACAGTGGCGACAGTTTATGTCACTGACAAGTTCACGTTACTGGGTAACTTTGTTTACGGATCAGATGGAGACAATCTTGGAAACCGTGGCAAATGGACAGGCGGAGCCGCGTATTTCAAATATGCCTTTAACAGCAAATTGGCCTTTTCGCCGCGCTTTGAAGTGTTCAATGACAGAGATGGCTTGAGAACTGGCGTCGCGCAAACGGTCAAAGACATTACGCTG
>CAZXHW010001092.1:0-2404 GCA_964639915.1 uncultured Heliomicrobium sp. | reverse complement strand
GCAAAAAGAAAAAAGGCCACGAAGCCAAGCAGAATTTTCACTCTGCCGAACTTCGTGGCCAAATGGACTTTAGCCGAATGAAGCAAAACTAGAAGTTAAATCTCACGTTCATATCCATTTGACGTGCTGCGCTGGCGCTGCTCGGAATCCCAAAGAATGCCGAACCCAGCGTGCCGCTGTAGTTGCCAAAGTTGACGCGATTGAACACATTCGTGACACGTAGTTGTAAGGTAATGCTGTAACGCGAGCCTTCATTACCACCGAAGCCCATCATCATCGGGCCTCCACCGCCCATCATTCCGCCGCCTGGGCCACCACGCATTCCGCCACCCGCACCACCACCGCCAGCGTTGCCGCCACCGCGACCACCACGGCCGCCACCTTGGTTTCCGCCCTGGTTTTGAGCGTTGTTGTTATTGTTGTTGGTTTTGCCAAACCCAAAGGTTTTGCTGATGTCCATTGAAACCTGGAAATTACCTGGCCCCTGAGCGTCAACGCCATTCGGATATGTTTGCTGTAACCAGCTACCCAGATTCACTCTATCGGCGTTGCTGCTGCAAGATTTACCCGGAGGGCAAATCAGACGATTGAATTGAGCCGTGCCGTACAGGCTTGGGGACAAATCGGAATTGCGTTGAATCGGTTTTCCATCCAAGCCAATCGGACGGTCATTGATCTGACCATCGCCATTGACATCCAGCCCAGTCGTAATGTTAAACGGCGATCCCGAGGAAGCGTTGATCATTGCGCCTAGCCTGAAGCCCCACGGCAAAGTGAAGTTGTTTCCGCTGAAGACACTATGGCGGCGATCTCCGCTTGAGCGGCCCCATTCAGTGGACAGATCGTAATTATTTGCAGGGCTACCTTCGCCGTTAGAACGAATCCAGGATAGCGAATACCCGCCGAACATCATTGCGCGTCCCATTCTGCGGTTGACGTTAAACCGAACCTGATTGCTGGTATTCAGCGCCGAAGATTCGTATTGGAAAATTTGCCCTGCGTTGGGAACCGGAAGAATGAACTGTCCAGGGTTTTTCGGATCGGCAAACGGCGCATTTATGTTCCGTGTGCGGAATTGATGAATGCCCCGCGTGAATTGATAAGTGACTGACGCAATCAAACCTTTAGGCAATTGCTGTTCTACTGAAACGCTGGCGTTGATGTCATAGGGCGATTGCAGGTTTGGATCCAGCGGTCGCAGCGTTGTGCTTTGCGACGACTGCAGTTGGGCCGCATTCAAGCGGAGCACTTCTGCCGCTGTGGTAGCAAAAATCGCATTGCGAACCAGGAAGCTTTGTTGCAAAGCTGCGCCACCGCCATAGCGAATCGCATTTTCGTAGCTGTTGCTTCGCAGCCTTTCAAAGAAAACACCGCCGCCCGTGCGAATCGTCGTCTTGCCGCTCTTGAACGGGGACCAAGCAATGCCAAAACGCGGAGCGAAATTTACCTTATCTTGCAAATGCGTTTGGAATTCGTGGCGCAACCCAAATGAAACCGTTAAGCGAGGTTGAATGCGCCAGTCATCCCCGACAAACCACGAACCGCGGAACATGCTGTAATCCAGAGCCGGGTTGCCTTGATTGATCGTAAATTGGGTTGCGCACGGTGTAATCGGTTGGGGCTGGCCTGGTTGCACTGGAACTACTGCCAGCGGGTCACATTGCGGAGCATTCGGGTTGCTCAGGGCGTTGACAGCCAACCGATAACTGTCGAGAGAGGAGAAGGTAAACGTGCCGTTGAAGTTGCTGCCGCTCAAATCTTCAAACTTTTCGCGGTCGAACTGCACGCCACCTTTAATTGTGTGCTTCGCGCCTTTAGTTGTGTATGTCAGGTAATCCTGAAACTCGAACTGTGTCGTTCGCGTGAAGTTCGGGCAACAGGTCGAACCGCCGCCGTTGAACGCATCCAGCACGTTGATCGCCAATCCTTGGAACAAGGCGTTCTGGTCGCTTGTGTCACGCGAAAACTGAAAGCGCGTTTCGTGAATCATCTTGGAATTGACAATCCAGGTTTCGGAAATTCGCAGGTTGTGGCCCGTTGTATTACGGTTCGATCCGCGTTCCGGCAACAGGTTGGATGTGGTTCCTCCACCGCCGCCTCCGCCACCAAAACCACCACCGCCTCCACCGAAGCCGCCACCACCACCGCCAAATCCACCAAACCCGCCGCCGCCGCCAGCGGAAGCAAATTCCTGATTCATCGAATCTGACTGGCGATAGTTATAATTTGTATTCAGCGTGTTCCTATCGTTCAGCAGATAATCTGCTCGAACACCGACATTGGTGCTAATGGTTTCAATCGGCACATTGGAAAAAAAATCGCCAGTCAGAATCTTCGCGTAAGTGTTGTTGCTGCCGTCCGTCATGTTGCGGTCGGCAAATAACGTTGCCGACATTTTCTTTTT
>CAZXHW010001091.1:0-2407 GCA_964639915.1 uncultured Heliomicrobium sp. | reverse complement strand
AACGAGGAGATCGCCCACGATCATCTCACCGAAGTCTGGCAGACGCAGGGGCCTATCGGCCATCCCTATGAAATCATTTACCGCGATAAGGCCTACGAGATGGTGATGAATGCATTTCGCCGCCAGCAGCGTCCGGTGGCGCACGCCGCACAGACCGAACACGAAATCAGATTGAATAGCGGTCGCGTAAGATTGAAGTTTGATTATGCGGAATTGATTGGGGACGGCTCTAATACGGAACTGGTGGCGCGGCGTCTCCGCACTGGCAGGCCAACGAAAAGCGAAGCCGAGAAACCGATCTATGGTTTGTACCAAACTGCCGCGCAACAGGCTTACCCAAACGCGCGAAGGCGAGTGCAAATTCTCTACCTCTCGACTGATGAAACGAAGGATGTGGAGTTGACGAAACAGCAACTCGACAACCGCTTGAAAAAGTACGACGACGCGATAGCCGCGATTCTGCAAGGTAATTATGATCCGGCACCCGATGACCGGGAATGCACGCGCTGCCCGCATTATTTCATTTGCCCTCTGGCTGAAGACGGTGGGGATTGGCCGATAGCTTGATCTTCAGTTTACTGCTTCTACCATCTTGAATCCCACTCAACAAAATCCGAGAAATCTATTTCCGGTTTGGATACCCCGCAACTATTGATGTGATCGAAGGCGAAGCGATTTGCCTCTCGCGTCCGTAGAGGGCGTGCTTTGTCTAGGTGTGAATTCCGCGCTCATCGGGCGCGCTTAACTGAGGTTGTAAAGATGTCTGAAAGAGAAAACATTGAACTGTTCCTTCAGGGAGAAGGGATCGCTGAAATTCTGCTGGTTCGAGTGCCACACGATTGCACAGTGCGCGAGCTTATCGAGAAAGCGAAGGCTGAGGCGAAAAACTTGCAGCACGACGGTGGTGAAATGGTGCTCTTGCTCGAAGACTCCGACGACGAAATGAATCATGACCCCAGGCTGAACGAGGTTGGTATCAAACATCGTCAACGGGTTCATTGTCACCGCTGTCGCCGCATTGAAGTCACGGTGAACTACAACGGCCAAAGCCAGACTCGTAAATTCTCCCCGGCCAGAACTATCGGCAGAGTCAAGCGTTGGGCAGACGACCAGTTCGGCCTGAAAGGCGTTGACGCCACCGAGCATGCGCTCCAGCTTTGCGGCACTGACACACGCCCTGATGAAGATGTCCATCTCGGCGCGCTCGTTCGATACCCAAACTGCACAATCTGTTTTGATCTCGTGCCGAAAAAACGTGTGGAGGGCTGAGGCTGATGGAAGCGACCGGTCTTGATGAACAGGTCTTTCGTGCTCATCTCGAAAAGGGATCATTTCAGAGCGGAATTGACCGAGGCCGGTGGCGGCTGGTCTCGGTCAACTGGCCATATTCAGTGCTTGCGGTCAGCGCCGCCGAGCGCGATAACGCGCCTGCCGAATACGCCTTCCGTTTTGAACTTGCCAATTACCCTGCTGCGCCACCCACGGCTCAGCCCTGGGATTCTGATCTGAATGTTCCGCTGGCTCGTCACCGCTGGCCGGGAGGCAGAGGAAGAATCTCCTTGGCCTTCAACCCGGACTGGAAAAACGGACTGTATCTGTACCTGCCCTGTGACCGTTACTCGATTGAAGGGCACGATGGCTGGCGCAGTCAACATCCAGAGATGATTTGGAATCCGACGGGTGACATTACACAGTATCTGAGAATCATTCATGACCTTCTCAATTCGGAAGATTATACGGGCGTTCGCGGCTCCTGAGCATCGCTTGAGCTGTTCATCGCGTCTCTGGCGTGATGGTTTTGAAGAACTGAGGCGACGCACCGAAGGCACGCATGAAAGCGGTGCGTTTCTGCTTGGCGATTGTGAGGGTGAGCGACGGAAGATTACCAGGTTTGTGTATTACGACGATCTTGATCCTCATTCGCTGAAGACGGGAATTGTGGTGTTCGATGGTGTCGGTTATGGCCCGCTTTGGCAGATATGCCGAGAGACGGGGTTGACTGTGGTAGCAGACGTCCACGTTCACGGCGGTTTGCCCCACCAGAGCCGATCTGACAGAGAAAATCCGATGATCGCTCTGCCCGGACATATTGCTTTAATTGTACCTGATTTTGCCGAACAACTGGTCGGGGCTGATGAACTGGGGATTTACGAGTACAAGGGAGAGCATCAGTGGGCTAATCGCAGTGGAGAGAAAGCGGGCAAATTTTTCTACATTGGATTCTGGGGATGAACAAATGAATGCTGAGCTGATCGGGAATGAGATCAATCGCACAGTAAAGCTGGCAATGGACAGCGGAGAAGCAAAATCACCGGAGGAGGCGCGCAGAATATTTGAGCGGTATCGTCTCCGTCTCAATGTTGGCTCGGATGTCGCTAAATCTCCAACCTTGCAGGCTTGTTTGCTG
>CAZXHW010001090.1:0-2414 GCA_964639915.1 uncultured Heliomicrobium sp. | reverse complement strand
ATTATGCCGCTTTTGGCTCTTGTGGTGTTCGCTTATCTACAAAGTCGTTACTGGCAGGGGGCAACCACCACCGCAGGAGTTGAGAGTTATGCCTGGACGGCAATCAGCGCCGATCCATACGAAACTCGGCGGTTTGTCTACAAGCTAATGGCGCTGATTCTGACAGGCGTGCTTTTGCAAAGTCACATCACCAGTCGTCGCCGTCTTAATGCCTTAATCGGCGTTTTGATTTTTGCCGGCGTTGCCAGCGCTGTTTTCGGTGTTGTTCGGCAGACCGCTCAGCACGAGGAAGGGTTTCTTCTTGCCTATTTGCGACCCGATGAAGGCTATGCGCAGTTTATCAATCGAAATCATTTCGCTTACTTGATGGAGATGACTTTCGGGCTGGCTTTGGGCTTGGTTGTCGGTGGAGGCGCGCGCCGTGATCGCGCGTTGATTTATGTCGCGGCCATCATCCCTTTGTGGACAGCATTGGTGTTGTCGAATTCGCGCGCGGGCATCGGCAGTCTGTTGGGCCAGGTATTGTTTATGGCCTTGATGATTGGCTTTGTCCGGCGTTCTTCAGAAGAAGAGTATGCCGAAGGTTTTTTGGCCAAACTGTCGCGAATTGGGCAATCGCTGCTCGCGCGGTTTGCCATTGTCAGTTGCCTGATCGCACTAATGGTTGTCGGCATTATTTGGATGGGAGGCGACCCGCTTGCCAATCGAATGGAAGATTTGGCGACTGACATTCGCGCCGCCAGTCCGGACGACCGCACCAGCCAAAGCAGGATTGAAATTTGGATGGCGACCTGGCAATTGATCAAGGCGCATCCGGTTTTAGGATCCGGCTTTGGTGCCTATGTAGTGGCCATTCCCGAACATCACGACAGTTCCGGAGAATTGATTCCCAGAGAAGCGCACAACGATTATCTGGAATTGCTGGCCAGCGGAGGCGTCATCGCCGGTTTGATCGGCTTATGGTTCGCAATCGTTTTTATCAAAAAAGTGCGGGAAGAGTTTCGTCACGCAGACGCGTTTCGGCGGGCAGTCTGTTTTGGCGCTGTCATCGGTATTTTTGGCGTTGCCGCGCACAGTCTGGCCGATTTCGGGCTGCATATTACGTTCAATGCAATCGTGTTTACTGCGTTGGTGGCGATTGCGACGCTGGATTGGAAAGCGGTGGAAACGCTTTCCGGCGATGAAAGCCTGAGCTGAAAACAGGCAGCATTCAAACCACGTCATAATTTACATAATTAGTCAGAAAACCAATCTTATGGGGGATAGGTAACTATTAGCCCAGAGAGTAAATTGGCATCGCCCATTTACTCGGATGATTCAGAGCGAGGAGGTAATCTCAATGATCACAAAACGTCAGAAGTTAATCGGTGCGGCAATGTGCCTTTTCATGATGTTATGTATTGCGCCTAACCACGTGCTGGGCAGCTTTACCAAATCAGGCCCGGTGACAGTGCCGAAAAGCGCTTCCGTGAAACCGGAACCGAACGCGACTGGCAGACTGGTGACACGAGGAAACCAGCCCGTTTTGGTCAATGGTTACGGTTCATATTCCGGAGCAACCATTCTTCCTGGAGCAACCATTCAGACTCCGACCGGAGTCAGGGCAACCATCCAATTGGCAGATTTGGGAAGCATTGAGTTGTCTCCAAATACAACGGCAGTCGTTGATTTCAGCAAAGCAAATGTGAAAGGAACGCTCAAACGTGGCTGCGCTGTTCTGGTTACAAACCCTGAGGTCGCAGGAGTCTTGATTAGTCCGGGCGGGGATTCCAAATTTACAGAGAAGACGGTTCGATCCTCCGTCACTTCCTGTTCGGAAGAGGAAGCCGCTGCGACAGAACCTGCTGTAAAGACTAAAGGAAACCCATGGGTTTTTGATCTCAATCCGGGCTCCACAGTAGACCTGCTTCGGATGGGAATGCTTTGGGGAGCAGGCAGAGGAAGAGGGAATTGTTGTTGTTGCTGCTGCTGCAATCCAAGTCCATCCAGTCCGACCGATTGCTGCCGATAACCTGATCAAATCTCAAAGTTGAAAGCATTGGAGTCATAAACAAGCTCCCCCCACACACGAAGAGCGTAAAGAGAACTGTCAAGTTTCACTTTGCGCTCTTTGCTTTTGGGGGAGGCTGTAGCGTTTTTCCAGACAGTTTTCATGTTCCAGGAGCCACCTTGTTAAAACGACAAACTGAAAATCACCCTTTCGATTGGCGCAGAATCACGCACATTACAGTTGCCGTCATTGGATTGTTCGTTTGTGTCTGGATGACGGTGGGCGCGGCGAAAGTCGGAATTTCCAGGCTTCTTTCCGATTACGGGGCAAGGGCAACTGTGCCAGCGGCAGCGGATAGAGCCGTAAGTTTTGCCCCTTACGATCCGCAAGTTCGCTATGCCCGCGCCATGGTGCTTTCTGGTGC
>CAZXHW010001089.1:0-2425 GCA_964639915.1 uncultured Heliomicrobium sp. | reverse complement strand
TTCATTTGATCCACTCCTACCAATCTTGAATGCGCGCCGAGGAAGCTGACTTCGGCTTGGACGCCTCCGATCAGAACTCTGACGTTGGTCAGGCTGCTACGACGGCGAAGGCCTGTGCCGTACAGAACCAGGTAATTTGGCTGGGCGGTTGTGCCTACGCTAATGGCGCGAGCCGTGCCGTCGGCGTTGGCTATGGATTGAAAGGTGGAACCGTTGAGAGTCGTTTGCGCGGCAGGAACGCCTTTGCCATCGGCTTTGACGGTGAAGATGCTGGGGCTGACGCTTTCGATGGTCACGGTTCCGTTGGCGATTTCGGTGCCGCCGTTCATCACTTTGACAACAGCGGTTCCGGGGTCAACGTTGGCCGGAATCTGGTAATTGATCTGGGTCGGCGAAACGTAAAGCAGCGGCGCAGACAGGTTGTTGACCATGACGGTGACTCCAGCCAGCGTCAGCGGCAAAGGCAGCGAATTTGCCGCCGCAGTTGTCGTGCTCAATTGCGTGCCGAAGGTCGCCGCCAAGGAATCCGGCGCGACCGATTGAACGAAGCTCCCCGCATTCACGGTTCGCGCGGCTTGAACTGCAGTGATGCCAACCGGAATCAGCGCGTCAACAAAGGTGCCAAAGTCCGTTGTCCAATACCATTTGTAAGTCGAAGCTGCGCCATAAACCCGGCTGATGCCAATGACGTTAAAATTCGGGCTGAGCATAATTGTGTTATGCGACGGCGAAGTCCGCCACAAATTGAACGTGCGGGCTGCGTCTGCGTAACCCGCGGCGATGTTTTCACCTTTGTAACCGTTGTAGTTGTACCCGTATGCCGTCATACGCACGAATGGGTCGCGCCCCGTGCTGTCAACGTGATTGAAGTAGTTTTTCGCCGCCATGTCTGCGCTCATCCAATCAGCCGCGCGCGTTAAAGCCACTGACACCCGAAGCGCACCCAAGCCATTTTGCGCGCGGTAATCGTTGATCAGTTTCAGGAACGCCTGCTCTTCAGCGTCAATCGTCGGCGTCTGAGCCACAGTCGTAAAAGCAATTGTCAGTAAGAGTAATGAAAGATAGAGAATCGAGAATAGTTTATTACCGCGCCAAATCATGACGAATTTCTCCAACCTGCCCGGCCAGTGGACACACGTTTCCCTGCTCTGGCACCGAGGCAGTTTCGGGATGCGATTGGATTGATATGCGCGCTTCACGGGTGAGCTGAAGCTCCGAAGAACTGATCCTGAGTGGGCGGCAAATTTCAGGCAGCAGATTTGAACTGCAAGGGGATGTTTGAAACCGTAGAATTGGTTTCACTACTTACGGGATGGTCGGAATTTCAACGATTGGGCAAAATTGGGACTAACAAAAGATGGGCACTGGCGGTCTTTTAACACAAGCCGTGAAGCCAAGTAAATTCCCAAAATTTACATACCCCGCCTGTCGGAGTGTATAATCCCCGCTCAATTCAAATCCAACCTGTCATTCGGAGGCAAAAACTACTTTGAGCAATTCTGTGAAACGGGTGGCGCTGGCGTATTCCGGCGGACTCGATACCTCGATCATCATTCCCTGGCTGAAGGAAAATTATAACTGTGAAGTCGTTGCCATTGCGGGCGACGTCGGACAAGCCGAAGAGCTGGACGGCTTGACGGAAAAAGCGCTGAAAACCGGCGCGGTTGAATGTTACGTCGAAGATCTGCGTAACGAATTCATCACCGAATACATCTGGCCCACGCTGAAAGCCGGAGCGGTGTACGAGCACAAATATCTGCTCGGCACCTCTTTCGCGCGCCCTGTCATTGCCAAACGGCAAGTCGAAATCGCCAAACAAACCGGTTGCACCGCGCTGGCGCACGGCTGCACGGGCAAAGGCAACGACCAAGTACGTTTCGAGCTGACGTTCAAGGCGCTGGCTCCGGAAATGGAAGTCATCGCTCCCTGGCGCGAATGGGACATCGTTTCGCGCGAAGACGCGATTGATTACGCCACCGAACGCCAGATTCCCATCACCGCCAGCCGCGAAAAGATTTACTCGCACGACCGAAATATCTGGCACTTGTCGCACGAAGGCGGAATTCTGGAAGACCCGGCCAACGAACCCGACGAAGCCATGTTTGAGCTGACCGTTTCTCCGTTCAAAGCGCCGGACACGCCGGAATACGTCGAGATTGGTTTTGAAAGCGGCATCCCGGTTTCCGTCAATGGTGAAGCCCTAGACCCGATACCGCTGATTGAAAAGCTGAATGAAATCGGCGGACGTCACGGTTGCGGACGTGTGGATCTGGTGGAAAATCGTTTGGTCGGCATGAAATCACGCGGTGTATATGAAACTCCGGGCGGGACATTGTTGCTGGCGGCCCTGCGCGAACTGGAATCGCTCTGCCTTGATCGCGAATCGGCGCATTACAAAGAAGTCGTCGCGCACAAATACGCCGAG
>CAZXHW010001088.1:0-2435 GCA_964639915.1 uncultured Heliomicrobium sp. | reverse complement strand
TACAATTACTTCAGTTCGTGGTGGCATCCGTTTTATCGTCGCGGAGATATACACACCATGCAGTCCGTGACCAAAACAGTCACTTCGATTGTTATTGGAGTGGCCACTGCCAAAGGAGAATTTCCGTCGCTGGACACGCCGATCTTGAAATTCTTTGACGCAGCCAAAGTCTCCAACGTGGATGAACGCAAACGTCGCGTTACGCTTCGCCACCTGCTGACGATGACCGGCGGATTCGACTGGAACGAGCAGCTTCCGTACAACGATCCGAACAACTCTGCAAGCCGCATGGAAGCCAGCTTCAACTGGGTTGATTTTATGATCAATCTGCCGATGGCGCGCGAGCCTGGAACCCTGTTCAATTACAGCAGCGGTGAATCGGAATTGCTGGCGCACATCTTCCATAAAGCGACGGGCAAAGACATCGAAGAATATGCTGCGACGAATCTGTTTGCTCCGCTCGGCATCAAGGAATTTTTCTGGAAGCGCTCGCCGTACGGGTTGATAGATACTGAAGGCGGATTGTATTTACGCGCCCACGATCTGGCGAAACTCTGGTACTTGTTTTTGAAAAATGGAGCCTGGGAAGGCAAACAGATTGTTTCGACGGATTGGGTCAAAGAATCTGTCAAACCTGCAATGCCTGTTGGCAACGGCGGGGCGAAATACGGATTGAAATGGTGGCTGTTTCCGTATGGCGACGGGACAAAACTGGCTTGGGCAGGTTCAGGCTTTGGCGGGCAAATGCCGATTGTCGTTCCTGAACATGATCTGGTTTTGGTGTTTACGGGATGGAATGTTTTGCCGGGCGGAGGACGGCTGGGCCATCGTGGGGCAATTGATCGAATCCTTGCCGCAATCAAAAAAGAGCCGTCTGCCGGAGCCAAATAGGTTCCGGCAGACGATTGGCTAATGAAAAGCTTAGGCAGCCAGACCCTTTTGAATCACTTTTTCCATGGCTTCGGCAAAGATGTCTATTTCGCGCAACGTTGTGTACATGTTTGGCGTTATGCGCAAACCTTCAAACTCCGGATGTTTAATGACTGTCGAAATAATGCGGTATTCGGTCTGCAAATGTCCGGAAAGTTTAATCGGGTCAATGCCTGCAATATTCACCAGCGTCAGTCCACAACCCATTTTCGGGTCAAAGCTGGTCAACAGCTTCACGCCTTTCATGTTTTCAATGCGACGCGCCCAGCGTTGATATAAGTAGCGCAACCGAGCGGCTTTCCGCTCAGCGCCGATGCCTTCGTGGAAATCCAGAGCTTCGTTGATCGCCAGCGCGTTGGCGGATGGGTGTGTGCCGATTTCTTCAAACTTGCGGATGTTGGCGTTGTTTTCTTCGACGGAACCCATCAGCGACCAGGTTTGCGCAATTTTGTTTTTGCGAACGAATAACAAACCGGTGCCGAACGGAGCCGTCAGCCATTTGTGCAAACTCGATCCGTAATAATCGCAATCCAGATCGGCGTGTTTGAAGGGGAAGTGTGCATACGCGTGCGCCCCATCCACGATGGTTTCAATGCCTTTGGCGCGCGCCATCTGCACGATTCGTTTGACTGGATAAATCTGGCCCGACAGGTTGGTAATGTGGCAAAAGTGAATGACTTTGGTTTTCGGCGAAATGGCTTTTTCAAACGCTTCGACGATCTGATCGTGCGTCGCTGGAACTGGAATTGAAATCTGGCGCAGCTTGATGCCTTCGCGGCGTTCGCGCTGTTTCCAGGTGGTCAGCATGCGCGGGTAATCCTGGTTGGTGGTCAACACTTCGTCGCCGGGTTTCAGGTCAATCCCAAGCTGGCAATTTTCCAGCGATTCACTGGCGTTGCGCGTGATGGCAATTTCTTCCATATCGCAGCCAAAATTCAGCGCCAGCCGTCGGCGAACGCTTTCAATTTGCGGATCCAGGTGACGCCACATCGTGTACACCGGTGCAGAGTTCGAATATTCCAAATACCGCCGCATAGCTTCCTGCACGACTTTCGGCGAAGGCGAAACACCGCCGTTGTTCAAGTTGATCAGCGTGCGGTCAACGGTGAAGGCGCGTTGAATTTCCAGCCAGAAATCTTCGTTCATGGCGACATCGTCCGCCGAATGGCCGGAAACGAAGCGCGTCGAGTCAATCGCGTGAGCGATTCCTTTTTCGTTGAAGCTGGCGGCAATCACGCCTGCCGAGCCAAATTGGGCGGCATTTTTCAAAAAAGATCGTCGAGTAAACATCAGTGCTCCTCCGGTGGTGTACAGAATGGGACAGGTTGCGGATCACGCGTAGAGTTGCAAACCCCGCAATTATTGTAAAGCTGCGTTTGGGAATTTACTGATCGCTAAGTCAGATGCGGGATGGGGGCTGCGGTGGTAAGATGCGCAGCCGTTGACGAGAAAGTCAACAATTCCTATTCGCAAGGACTTTCATGATTAACAACGATAGATTGATT
>CAZXHW010001087.1:0-2443 GCA_964639915.1 uncultured Heliomicrobium sp. | reverse complement strand
CGCTCGCCCTCGATGAAGATCAAGCCATCTTCGCGACCATCGCGGACTCGCCGGGCGTGTTTCAGTCGTTCGTTGGCAGGACTGGTGATCAACATAAAATTTGTGTTGAAGCGCGCACGAATTACACAGGCGTCACTACGCCCTTACTGCGTGCGGGCTTCTGCATTGCCCGAAATTTGAAAGAGCGCCAACTCTGTTGAGCGGCGCTCTTTTCGGTTTGGAAGAAATTTGTCTTCAATCAGTAATTCGCCGGTTGAAGGATTTCGTAATCCGCCGGAGCGATCAGTAAAAAGGTCGTGCCACCGACGGTGGAAGTGGATTCATGCACGCTTCCGGCAGCCGCGCGATGAAAGTCGCCCGGCCCAAGCTGTGCGCCATGAACACTGCAATCGCCTTCCAGAATGTAAAACTGTTCATTACCCAGATGACGATGCGGCGGCAAGGCTCCACCCGGAGCCATTTTCACCAATGAAGTGATCGTGCCTCGCATGGGGTCAACAAAAAGCGTTTTAGCCGTCAGTCCGGGGCCAATTTCCTGCCACTCGCCTTCGTTAGCGTGCAGGCTGAAAACCTCAGACAACTGCTCCGGAGAGGCAAAGGGAAAATGGATTTCTTCCACGGAAGATTGTTGGGGCGTTTGAGCAATGCCAGCCAAAAGCTTTTCGCGAGCCGAAGATGAGGGCGCGCGTTCCGGGGCCGCGAAAGCCAGGTGGGTCGTGACAATTTCAAACGCGGCCAATTCTTCTGCCAAATTGCTGTTATCTTCGGCCAGCAGAGTTTCAAACGCGCGTACTTCATGTTGAGTCAGTGCGCCAAGCGCGTATAGCGCAGCCATTTCCTGTGTCTGTTCGATGTTCAGTCTGAGGGACAATTCAAAAATCCCTCCTTATTTGTTGGGGTTCATTGCGCTTGCTTAGCAGTGGGGCCAAAGCTTCGCGCAGTTTTATCATTCCCAGTCTTGTTCGTGTTTTGACTGTGCCGAGCGGCTGGTTCAATTTGGCGGCAATCTCACTGTGGCTTAAGCCGCCGTAATAGGCCAGTTCAATCACTTCACGCTGTTCAGGCGAAAGCTCACTCAAGGCTGTGCGCACAAATCGCTGCATTTCGGCATTAACAGTCGCCTCTTCCGGACTTGCGGCAGTGGTTTCGCGATCATTCAATAAATCAAGCGGCTCTTTGCGTTGTTTGTCCTGCCATCCGGAACGCAGCCGATCAATTGCGCGTGTGCGGGCAATTGTCATCAACCAGGCAAGTGGACTTCCCCTGCCAGTATCGTAATTTGCTGCTTTCCGCCAGACCTGAGTGTAAACGTCAAGCAAGACTTCCTCTGCCGTGCCTGCATCGCCAAGTACCCGCAAGATCAAGCCATAGGCTAGCCGGTTTGTCGCATCATAAAGCGTGGCGAGTGCGGATTGATCATTCTTGGCAATTCGTTGCACAAGCACGATCAATTCCTGGTCTCTGGAGCCAGCCCCAATGCTGTCCGTGGTCTTTCCTGAGGCAATTTGCACCGACATCTCCTAGAATGGGCCTACGTGAAATTTTTGAACTTGGATTGTCTCAATGCTGTTTCAACACAGTTTTTTGAGCGGCGAAAAGCCGAAATGATCTTATAACAGAAATAAAAATACAGCCAAGCGGCATTAGCTAATAGTTTGAGTTTCCAATTTGTATGAAATTACGGAGCTTGGAAAATGGCTGAAGGCCGAAACGCAAAAACTTAATCGAGGAACTTGAGGAATTTCTATGAAGCTTGAATTGACTGATCGTGTTGTGGTGATTACGGGAGCCGCAGGAAATCTTGGGCTGGCTGTGGCAAAAGAATTTGCCGCAGTCGGGGCAAAAGTAGCGTTAGTTGATCGTACGCCCGGTCGTTTGACCGAGCTTGTCTCGGGATTTGTGGGAACGGAAGATTATTTTGTCGCGCCTGCGACGGATGTTACGAACCCGGATTCAATTGCCACGACAGTTACCGAAGTACTGAATCGGTTTGGCCGAATTGATGCTTTGGTCAATACTGCCGGAGGGTATCGCGCTGGCACGCCTCTTCATGAAACGCCGATCGGTGATTGGGAATTCATGTTGAACCTGAATGCACGATCAGTATTTTTAGCCTGCCAATCTGTAATTCCGCATATGTTGAAGCGTGGATATGGCAAAATTGTCAGTGTCTCTTCCAGGGCAGCTACAAACGGCGATGCGTATCACGCTGCTTACAGCGTTTCTAAAACCGCTGTTGTCAGATTGACTGAAAGCATGGCTGGAGAATTAAAAGACGCGGGTTTGAATGTGAACTGTGTGATGCCTGGATTGATTGATACTCCGCAAAATCGAGCAGCCATGCCGGATAGCGATTTCAGCAAATGGGTTGCTCCCGAAGCCATTGCGGAAGTCATTTTGTTTCTGGCATCCGATGCTGCGCGCGCCATCAACGGAGCCGCAA
>CAZXHW010001086.1:0-2456 GCA_964639915.1 uncultured Heliomicrobium sp. | reverse complement strand
TACGCTTTACCTGGGACTGAAACATCCGAATGTGTTCAGCAAACTGATGGTCATGTCGCCTTCCGTTTGGTGGGATCACTGGATGATTCTGAAATTCGCGCAGCATTTGCGCGCCAAACCTTCGACGCGCATCTGGCTGGATATCGGATCGAAAGAAGGCAAGCTTACGCCGGGATTTGTCCGGCAGTTGCGCGATTTGTTGATTACACAAGGTTGGCGGCTGGATGCCGATCTGAAGTTTATGGACATCCGCGGTGGCCAACATACCGAAGCCGCCTGGGCAAAACGCATTGAACCGGCGCTGCGTTTTCTCTTTCCCAAGCAACGACCGAACAGATGATTGTTTCTCCGTGGAGCCAACTGAACGATGGCGAACAACTGGCGCTGGCGTCAAAGCTGATTGGTTTGCGCGAGAAGGCCACGGAAACCGATCAACTGTTTGAAGCCGCAGCGGAACGGTTCGATCAATTCGTCATCGCATACGATTCCGGTGGAACGCTCAATCACCAAGCCACGCTGGACAATCTGCTAACAGCGCAAAACTTCATTCTTCACCTGGGCGGCAATGACCAGTCCGCTCTCTGGCAGCAAATCCTTGAAATCAAGGGCTTTGGACGAAGCTATCTGGAATTGACGGTATTTGATCGGGATGAATTGCTACGAGTGTTGGCTGCTGCCGGTTTTGTCATCAATCGAGAACCGTTTTGGACAATTCACAAATTCGACAGCGCGCGCGAAACAACTGAATACTCTAACCATCCGCCGCTGCATTTCGCCAACGACCGCGCCAACGAAGCCGAATACGGACCGAACTATTTCTTCGTCCATTGGGACAAAACTTCGCCCTGGTTTAGAAAATCGAAATGGCCAATTCGACGTTTGCCCGGTGCGCGGCGACTGGAACAAATTTACGCTGCGACGCGGCATAGATTTGGCTGTGCTTGCCCGCAAACGGTGAGTGCCCATTTGAAGCGTGGCTGAAATTCAATCGGCAAATTCCACCATCGGCAATCCACGCACGCCCGGTTTGCAGCGAAAAATGCCTCCGGCCAGTGGCTGTTTGGCCAGTTCTTCCGCAGGCATTCGCGTGCTGGCGGTGGTGATGTAAAGCTCATCCAGATTGGCTCCGCCGAAACAGCATGAAGTCGCACGCCCGACTGGCAACCGAACTTCGTCAATGATCTGGCCATCGGCGGGGTTTACACGAATCACGCGCCAGCCGTCCCACAACGCCACCCACAACATTCCTTCTTCATCAATCGTCATGCCATCAGGCGATCCACCACCTTCAGGAATTTCTATGACCAGCCGCTCGTTGGCGATTTCGCCGGACTTCGCATCAAAATCAAATGCGACCACTTCCCCCGTCGGCGAATCAATGTAAAACATCGTGCGGTCATCCAAACTCCAAGCCAGGCCATTGGAAATCCAAACGTCGTCGAGTTTGCGATGAACGTTCAAATCAGGATCAAGCCGGTAAAGAAATCCACTCGGTTCATCGTGCTGGACGCGCGTTGTCCCAGCCCACAATCTGCCAGCCGAATCACATTTGCCGTCGTTGAATCGGTTGTCAGGCAAATGCGATTCGGGGTCGGCAACCGGTGTCAGCGTTTCGGTTTTCAGGTCCAGCTTGTAAAACCCATTCTGCAACGCCAACAACACACCGCCAGAGCGCATACCGACAGCGCAACCGACCATCTGGCCGACATCAATTTTACGGTCAGAACCGCTGGCTGGATCAAACACGTGAAAGGCGTTGCCTTCGATGTCCACCCAATAAAGCTGCTGCGTTTTCGCATTCCACCAAGGCCCTTCGCCCAGCAATACTCTGGCGTCAAGCGCCAATTCCGCTTCAATCATTTGTTGCCTCTTTGTTCGTGAAGTTGAGATGAAGGTGAGAGCGATTCCGTCGCATCAGCCGCCGCCGACAAAATGAACAATTTCCAGTTTGTCTCCGGCCTGCAACTGGGTTTCAGCCCAGCTTGTGCGCGGCACAATGGAAAGGTTGAGTTCGATAGCCAATCGCCCGGCGGTCAGTTCCAACAAGGTAACCAAATCTGTGACGCTGGAACCGGCAGAAATTTGGCGGGGTTCGCCATTGACAGAAACTTCGATGATGGTTTGTTCGCTCACGCAGGCATTATCCGCCAGCCCAAGCGAACTACTCAAGACAAACTGCCATCAGTCGCCGCGAACGTGGCGACTGATGGCAGTTTCCTCCTCCAACTTATTCCTTTTTGTTATTTCCTGATGTTACGCGCTAGGACAATGAACATTGGACTTGACCCGGTTTTCGTCCCGTCAGGGACGGTTTGACAATAGCCCGGCAGTTCACTGCCGGGAAAAGCAGCGAATGAATTTGCGTCCTGTAGGGACGCTTGAATTCTAGCCAATGCAAGATTCAAGCGTCCCTACAGAGACCGCTTAAAAAGTTTGTAAAGAACTACGATTCCCCA
>CAZXHW010001085.1:0-2468 GCA_964639915.1 uncultured Heliomicrobium sp. | reverse complement strand
TGATGCCGGGGGAACGTATTAAGGTACTACTCCGCTTCGAGGACTTTACCGGCATGTACGTCTATCATTGCCATAATCTCGAACACGAAGACGCAGGAATGATGCGCAATTATCAGGTGCGGTCATAATACGACCAATCCTTATGATGGGGAAATTCACGCAGCGCCAACATTCAGCCAATCGCGTGAAAATCCCCATTTCTGGCAAAATATTTGAATATTGAAGCCGAGTTTCCTCTGGAACGCTCCTTGCCATTAGGAATGTTGGTGAGTGAAGTTGAAGTGGGCAATATTAATTACTACTTGCCTAGGAATACTTTTCCCTATAGCAAGGAGAAACCTTGAAAGAGAAATGTCACAGATAACGGTACAACGAAGAGGGACTTTGGCCCAACCTATTTGGCGGGCAGCAATCATAGGACTGGTTATCCTGTTTTTGTTTGTACCTCCTGCGGGGGCTGCAATTATCTGTAACTGTCCACCTGAAGCCATATCTACTCATGTCTGTCATCAGACAATGAAGTCCTTGAAGCTGTCTGAAAACAAACACCAAAATCATACCAGCGGGAAAAAGGCCTCTCATTGTCAAACTACGAAATCGGCTTATACACATCCTCAAGTGCGTAAATCTGCGCAACACACAATGACGTGTTGCGAGGTGACGCCACAGCGGGAGGTGGAGAATGCTGAATTGTCGCTCCCAACGCCAATGGGAGCGGAAGAGAATTATTCGCTCCCTGTCATTTACTATCCGCACGAATCTCAAGCACCTTTATCCATTCCTAAGCATCCACGAGAACAACAACGACCGTTGTATTTAGCCCTGTCTTGTTGGTTGATCTAAGCCCGTCCATCACAATTGCACGTTCTTTACAGCCATCTTTGTGTTTGGCCAGACAAGCCAAAGCAAAGACAGATCGTAATTCATACCTGAAGGATTTTTGATGAGACCCACAGCACTTTCAACGCTCGTGGTCTGCGCGTTAGTTGAGCTTTTCCTCTTATCAGTGAAGGGCACCGCGCAACCTGATTCCTACAATGTTTCTGCGCACGCGAAGACGGACGTGATGCGTGCGCGTGTGGAATCGCAACGTTCTGTACCTACAGTTTTATCGCTTCGCGTGTTGATTGAAGAGGCGTTAGCGCAGAACCCCGAAATCATTGCAATGCGGCGCAACTTCGACATGATGCGTGCGCGCGTGCCACAGGCCAAAGCCTTGCCGGAGCCGACGCTCAGTTATGGCTATATGGGTAACGCCGTTCCGCTGCCGCCCTTTGATATTCAGAAGGGTGATCCGTCGAGCAGTCGCGCGTTCAGCGTCAGTCAGGAAATTCCCTTCCCCGGCAAGCTCGCCACCAAAGGCAAGATGGCGAACGTTGCTGCTGAGGCCGAATGGTGGGCTTATGAACAAACGCAACTTAACGTCGTGGCCGAAGTCAAAGATGCCTATTTCGATCTTTATTTCATTAGGAAATCCATTGAGACCGTCACGAAAAACAAAGAACTGCTGGAGAAGTTCGCCAAGATCGCCGAAGCGAGCTTCGCCGTCGGTAAAGGCATTCAGCAGGATGTGCTGAAAGCACAGGTAGAAATTTCCAAACTGATTGATCAACTGACGGTGCTGGAGCAGCGGCAACAAACGGCAGAAGCGCGTCTCAACAGTCTTCTCTTCCGCGAGCCGGAAACCCCTGTGGGAGCGCCGGAAGAGATCAAGCCGCGCGATTTTATTTATAGATTAGCAGAACTCAACGAACTGGCGCTGACAAACTTTCCGACGCTGAAAGCGCAGCGGCGCAAGATTGACCGCGAACAGTACGGTGTCGAATTGGCGAAGAAAGATTTCTATCCCGACTTCTCGGTGAGCCTTACCTATCTCAACCGACCCGGTATGCCGGATATGTATGGCGTAAACGTGGGCGTGAAGATACCCGTTTATTTCTGGCAGAAGCAGCGCCCAGCGGTAGCTGAAGCAACAGCAAGCGCTGCGGTGGAGAAACAGCGATTGGACAACACCACGACGTTGCTCTTCTTTCGTCTCAAGGATCGCTACCTAGCGGCAACGACGGCGCAGAGGCTCGTCAAGCTCTACGGCACGACGATCATTCCGCAGTCGTCACTCGCGCTCGAATCGGCTATCGCCGGGTATGAAGTCGGAAAAGTGGATTTTCTGACGCTGCTCGACAATCTGGTCACGCTCTTGAATTACGAACTGAGTTACTACGAGCAACTCGCAAATATGGAGAAAGCAATCGCGGCGTTGGAACCGCTGGTCGGCGCTACCTTGAGGCCCTGACCATCAGCGCACGCGAAAACGTTCATCAACTAAGCACTCAAACTAACCCGCAAGGGAAACCAAGCAACTTGTTTCAAGAAAGGGAAATATGAAAGACAACATGAGAACGATTCACAACACCATCACCAAACTCGCGTTTTTACTCCTGACCATCGGCACGTTGAGCGTCTTCGCC
>CAZXHW010001084.1:0-2471 GCA_964639915.1 uncultured Heliomicrobium sp. | reverse complement strand
ATCTGGACAGGGCATTTTACCCTGGTTAAGTGTCCAGGTTTTGGGGACCACTACAAGTGGCTGCGATCTGTTGATTACAAACGATAAGGATTTGAAGCGTATTACGGCACTCAATGTGATCATTTTGAGTGAGGTCGTTTGACGATAAAACGCTTAAAACACCCTCTACTCCCATGGCCAAACTCAACCAACGCGTATTGAAAATTCACTTGAAACATCTTTCGCGCGAAGATCTGCTGGACGAAATCGGAATGCTTTTCGACAAGTTCACCAAGGTCAAAGAGTATTACCAGACCAAGTTTGGTGCAGAAGACAGTCAGGGCGTGCTGGAAAAATATAAAGCTGTTATCGAAAAGGAATTCAACCCTCCGCGCGGGTTGCCCAAGGCGAGGCTGTCGGTTGCCAAAAAAGCGATTTCAGACTTCAAGAAGGTCAACAATTCACCGGTTGATTTGGCCAATTTGATGGTGGCCTATGTGGAGGCGGGCGTCGGATTCACACGGGAATTCGGCGATATTGACGAACCTTTCTACAACAGCATGGAAGGCATGTTCGAGAAAGCAGCCATCCACATCACCAAACACAAATTACACGATCAATTCGAATCACGTTGTCGCCAGATTGTTAGGGCCACCAGCGGTATGGGTTGGGGATTCCACGATACGCTCAGCGAGATTTACAACGAGTATTTCAGCATCAACCCCGATGCAGTTTGAAACAAAAATCCATCATTTCCTGCCAGCCTGCCAGGTTCCCTGCATTGGCCCTGAATTGAATTTCCCGGCCAGCTTGCCTTGTTTCAATTCGCCGGTCAGCGCGATTGGGCCGTGGTTGGTTTCCAGCGTCAGGCTGAGTTTATTCGCCGCCCAAGTCCCTCTGCTGATTTTGCCGGAACCAACGTGCGTGGATTCATAGCTGCCGGTCACTTTGTCCTTTTCGAGCTTGAGCTTCATGGTCAGCGTAAATGTGCTGTTGCCAGCAGCAACCAGCGAAGTATTCCAGTTGCCGGTAATCAGGTCGGGTTTTGGCTTTGGTTTATTCTTTTGCCACGCTTTGGCGGGCGTGATGGTAACCGCAGCCGCAATCAGCGCAACGGCAACGAAAATCATCAAGGTTTTGAATCGCATTGTTCATTCTCCAAATTTTGATAAAGCGGCTCCGCCGCCTGATGTGCGGAAGTGCTTCGCACTTCCGGCAGTCGCATTGGGAAGTATCGGGCTACGCCCGAACTGTCCGGGCATAGCCCGAAAAAGAAGACGCGAGCTTTCGGAGATTCAAAGACTCGCCGAACATCAGGCGGCGGAGCCGCTTCGGCATCATCCAATGCCGCAAGTGGTAATTATTCGTAGCCGATGGCTTCGCGCACGGAACAGCGCGAAGCGTTCCAGGCGGGTAGAAAGCTCGCGATGGCGCACAGGCAGATCGAAACCACCAGCCAAATCAGCACGCCGCGAAGCTCGAACAGAAAATCCAGGCCGCTTT
Organism: uncultured Heliomicrobium sp.; assembly: GCA_964639915.1. Classification (GTDB taxonomy): domain Bacteria; phylum Acidobacteriota; class Blastocatellia; order RBC074; family RBC074; genus RBC074. Next base: position 989 of record CAZXHW010001084.1, on the reverse strand, counting down.
TGAATGCCATGCGAACCAGCAGATTCCCGATGGCTTTGCTGACCGGCCAAGCCGCAATCGCCGCAAGCGCCCAGCTCAACAAGCCAATCACGGCTCCTTCGGCGACGACAATCAGCCAGATCAGTTTCGGCGAAGCGCCAATCGCGCGCAGCACGCCCATTTCTCGCCGCCGTTCCAGCACGTTCAAGCTCATGGTGGTCATCAATCCTAAACCGCCGACTCCGGCCAGCAGGCCAGACATGACAATCAGGAAGATGTAAATCATCAGCATGTGTTGGTCGAAACCGTAACGGCCATCGGCTTTGCTAGAGCTGCTTTGCGCGCGCAAGCCTTCCTGTTCCAGGTTTTGATCCAGACTCGCTCTGACGGCATTGATGGCGTCGGGATCGGCGCTTTCCAGCGACAGGCGCAAACTGTTGGCCATTCCTACGTGGCCGCCCGCTTGTTCAAAATACAGAATGGAAACATAGGCTGTCGGCGGAGAAAACGATTCCTGCGCAATGCCGACTACGCGCCAAGCTTTTTGCGCAGGTCCCATTTGCAGGTTGATGCTGTCTCCCACTTTTACCTGAGGGTTTCGGCTGGCCAGTGTGGAATTCAGCACGATGGTATCGCTTTCGCCGGGCTGCAAGTTGCGCCCTTCCAGAATATCCGGTTTCAGCAGCGTGGTGTCAGGCGGCAAGCCAACAACGCCGAAGCTGTTGCTGGCCGGTGCGCCTGCGCCATGCATACCTCCTGCGCCATCGTGACCGTTGCTGCCCGTTGAAGCTTCGTTCGAAGCGACAACCGAAGCTTGCGTAACAATCCAGCCTTCGGCCCGCTTCACGCCCGGCGTTTTGCGGGCAGCACGTTCGACTTTTTCAAACGGCTGCATTCCGCCAAGATTCACCGCCAAATCGAACTTTCGCGTGTCGAACAAACGATCAAGCGAATAAATCAGCGAAGCGCGCACATTCAACGCCGACATAAAGAAAAGCCCGCCCGCCGCA
>CAZXHW010001083.1:0-2474 GCA_964639915.1 uncultured Heliomicrobium sp. | reverse complement strand
TTTCCGCTCAGACAGTTCTGGCACAAAGCAGCAAGAACAACTGGAGTGAAGCACAAAAGATCAAGCCCGGCTCAAAGCTCAAAATCAAAACCAAAACGGGACAGAAGTTCACGGGAAAGATGGTGGGCGTTACGGCGGATTCCATCACGCTGACGGCAAAAGCCCATGGAAAAGACATTGAGCTAAAACGGGAAGAAATCGCTGAAATCCGCAAGAAGTCCGCCGCTCTGACTGCGGGCTATGCAGCCCTACTCGGTGGTCTTGGGTTCGTTGGCGGTTATTGAATTGGATATGGCGTTGGAGAAGCTACGGATGCTGAATTTGCCATTGAATACCCAATTGCCGTTTTCGGGGCGGCGGCTGGCGCGATCGTCGGCGCAATCATTGGCAGCAAAGGGCAAGTCATTTATAAAGCGCCGTAATTTGCCAAAACTCGAAACCGAATACCGCCTCAGCCAATAGGGTTTACCGATCAAGGATTTATATCTGCTTTTAACCTGGTCACCTGTTTACGCTCCCACCCAATTTATCTGCACAGACAGGACGAATAGAACCTGCTTTTAGCCGACCTTGAGAATGGCGCTGGCAAAAGAAATAGTCGCGGCTGAATTCGCCGCGAAAAAGGATGGGACATGAATACTAAACCAAGAATCGCTTTCTTTACGGATTCATATACGGAAGTAAATGGCGTGGCACATACCAGTCGAATGTTGGCGGCATTTGCCAAACGCCGCGAACTGCCATTTTTGTGCGTTCACGCCGCAGGCCGAGACAGAGAAACGGGCCAATTAAGCCAAGATGCAAAAGTTATTAAAGATGGGAGTTTTCAGCGGTTAGCGCTGCCGCGAAGCAGATTTGGCTTCAAGCTGGATGCCGATTTGCGCTTTGATCTGTTGATGATGCGACACGCCCGGCTGGCGCTGAAAACCGTTCGCGCATTCAACCCGGACATCATTCACGTTACTGGTCCAAGCGACATTGGATTGATGGGTGTTTACGTTGCCCACAAGTTGAAGCTGCCGATTGTCATGTCCTGGCACACAAACATTCACGAATACGCCAAACAACGGCTGGAAAAACTGACGCCGTGGCTGACGACATTTTTGGCAGACACTCGACAATTTTCGCTGTCAGGGAGCGCCGAGCAATTCAGCCTGGAATTGACGCTGATGTTTTACAAATTCGGCACGGTTTTTCTGGTTCCGAACGAAGAGCTTGGCGAGATGCTGCACCGAACTACCAACCGGCCGGTGTTAATGATGCGGCGAGGCGTAGACACAAACCTGTTTTCTCCCGCTAAACGCCAACGAAATGATGGACTTTTTACAATTGGGTACGTCGGGCGGCTGACGCCGGAAAAGAACGTGCGTTTGCTGGCCGACCTGGAAAAAGGATTGCTGGCGGCTGGAATCAAAGATTTTCGGTTCGAGATCGTTGGCACAGGCGGTGAACGCGTCTGGCTGGAACAGCAAATGCAAACTACAAGTTTTACCGGTGTGCTGAAGGGTGAGGCGTTGGCGCGTGCTTACGCCAATTTCGATCTGTTTGTCTTCCCTTCGCGCACGGACACTTTCGGCAACGTGGTGCTGGAAGCGCAAGCGTCGGGCGTGCCCGCAATCGTCAGCGATCAAGGCGGTCCGAAATTCATCATTCGTGACGGGAAAACGGGTTTGGTGGCGCGAAGCAATTCTGAGTTTCTAAAAGCCACGCTGAGTTTGATTTCGCAGCCGGAGCTTCATTCGCAGATGCGCGAAGCGGCGCGCGAACTGGCTTGCCGGGCTTCGTGGGACAAGGTCTTCGAACAAGTTTGGCAAGCTTATGAACTTTGCGCTCAGCGCGCAGCCGCAGAGCGCGCCGTGCGCCAACCGTTGTCACCGTCAACTGTGAGGCCTGATGCAGTTAGTCAATCGTGATTTGAATTCGCCTACGGTTGGCGAAGTAGCGTTGAGCTTGCTTCGCCATCCTATTGAAACACTGGTTCTTCGCTGGAATTGGAAATCGGCTGTGCTGAGCGCGCTGACTCGCGGTGGATTGTTCTTTTTCGTCAATTTGCGAGCCGGAGTTTCGGCGGCTGTTGGGGCAATGCTTATCGAAGCGGCGTTTTATGTCACTGTCGCCGGGTTTTACGGGTCGGCAACGGAAGCGTTTCGCCGCGCTCGGCCGGCCAGGCTAGCCTTGCTGGTGATGATGCTGGCCATGCCAGCAATCAATCATTCGCTGGAATTTCTGCTGCACTGGGCCAGTGGAACGAGGAAATTGACCACAAGCATCGTGGCTTCGGTTTCGCTTTCCATGATTTCAGCGGTTTTCAATTTATTTGCCATGCAACGCGGAGCATTCATTGTTGGCACAGAACGCCAATCGTTGGCAGATGATTTTCGCCAACTGCCGGGCATCCTTTATGACTTCATCACATTTCTACCGCAAACGTTGTCGCAGCAAAGAGTAAGACAGCAGATTGATGCCGAATAGTT
>CAZXHW010001082.1:0-2477 GCA_964639915.1 uncultured Heliomicrobium sp. | reverse complement strand
GGGCAGGGAAATAAAGTCATTTGTTACCACATTTCAATACTTAACGGTTTCAAGATACTTCAGGCTCTGCTGAATTCCCTGCCAGACGGCGGTGGTTTCGTCTTCGATGATGTACCATTTGACGCCTTCTTTCTGGGCAGCTTGGAACACTTCCGGCCAGTTGATCCTTCCCTGCCCCATGGGCGTCGCGTCTTTTTCTCGGAAATCGCCGGATTGGTCACCAACCACATCTTTGCGAATGTCTTTCAGATGCAGAGACGAAAACCGGCCCGGATATTTCTGCATCAGCTTCACAGGGTCCTGGCCCGGAAACGCGACGTGATACGTGTCCAGTTGCATGCTGACGAACTTGGGATTGGTCTTTTCCATCAACAAGTCGAAAAGCGTTCCCGTGCCGCCTTCGTTCGGGACAAATTCGTAACCGTGGATGTGATAGAAAAACCGTAAGCCATTTGCCGCCAACTTTTCGCCCGCACGGTTGAAGATTTCAATCGTTTGCAGGCAATCCGCTTTGGTGAATGGAGATTTGATCCACGGCACGCCGACGTACTCAACACCCAGAACTTTCGCGTCCCGGATGACGTCGTCAATCTTGTCACGTGCGGTTTTTAGCTCGATATGCATGCTGACGGCCTTCAAGCCCGCCTTATCAAGTTCCTCGCGAAACTTCTGGGCAGTCATTCCATAAGTTCCGGCCAGTTCGACGTTCGTGAAACCAAGTTCGCGCACACGTTTCAACGTGCCGGGAACGTCTTTTTTGAAATCGTTGCGGAAGCTCCAAAGTTGCACGGCTAGCCCGTTTTTGACGGATTCGTAAGTGGCAGGGCGATTTGATTCGGCAAAGCCCGGCTGCAGCATCAAAGCGAGAATAGTAATCAAAACAAGTTTTTTGAGATTCATTCAGCCTCCTGTTTTGCCAACAACACTTTCCCGCCTTTCATCAATTCGGCGTATTCCGGCGGAAAGGCTTTGGCGCGGCCCTCGCCATTCATGACGATGTGATGCGTTTCGCCTTCGGCCAACAATGCTTCGTCGCCAGCGCGGCGAACTTCGTAAGCGAACTTGATGGCGCGGCTGCGGAGTTCAGTAACTTTTGACCGGATGACGATTTCGTCATCGTATTTTGCCGGGACGCGATACTTCACGCGGCATTCCGTCACGGGCAAATACGCGTCGGCCTGGGTTTCCATGTCACGGTAATTGAAGCCGTAATCGCGGCACAGCTCCACACGACCGACTTCAAACCAGATCAGATAGTTGGAATGATAGACGACACCCGCTTGATCGGTTTCGGCATACCTGACACGCAGCCGGGTTTCGCTCCAATGATGCTTTTCAACGCTCATTTATGACCCTTTTTGAATTGATTCATCCCAATGGTACATTGACCGCCCTTGCAGAGATTTAAGCCGAGTTGTTTACCGTGAAAGGATAAAGCATGTCAAAACGAATCTTTCTTGCCGTTTGTCTGTTGTTTCTGGCTTTGGCCCATATCAAGTTGGTCGCCCAGCAACCGGGAAGAAAAGTTGTTGACCCGAACATTGCCGTAACCAATACGGCGAAAATCCTGGAAACCACCAGCCAGTTGTTGGAAGAGGTCAGCAAGTTGCGCGGCTTGAAAATCCTTTCACCAGTGAAAAGCGGCGCGAAATCACGCGCTGAGATCGAACAGGAAATCATTCGTGGTTTTGAAGAAGAATCCACACCTGAAGAAATCGAAACCACAAACAAGGTTTTGGTTGCTTATGGCTTGGTGCCCAAAGATTTCAAGTATCGGGAATTTATGGTCCGGTTGATGACGGAACAAGTCGCGGGATTTTATCGCCCCAAAACCAAAGAGCTGTTCATTGCCGACTGGAACGACCTGGATCAGCAAAAACCCGTCATGGTGCACGAGCTTCAACATGCCTTGCAGGATCAACATTTCAACTTGCGCCGGTTTGAAAAATGGCCGAATGGTGATGGCGACCGGGAAACGGCGATTCATGCCTTGATCGAAGGCGATGCGACCGCATTGATGTACAACTACCAACTGAAACAAATGGGCAGCGACATCACCAAACTGCCCAACATCGCCGGTTTGGCTGATCAAACAGTGTCGCAAGCCGAACGCGACAAACAGGAAGTTTTTCTATCAGCACCGGCGGCGCTGCGCGAATCGCTGATCTTTTCGTACGTTTACGGCGCTGCCTTTGTACAAGAGATGCTGAAAAAACGTGGGTGGGATGGAGTGTCCCAAGCCTTTACGGATTTGCCGCAATCCACGGAACAGATTCTCCATTTTGAAAAATACGCCGCAAAAGAGATGCCGGTCAAAGTGGAGCTAGCCGATATTTCCAAACTGCTCGGCACTGGATGGCGACGGCTTGATGCAGAAGTAAACGGCGAATTCGGTTACTTCATCATCTTGAGCGAATTTATTGGCAAGAAGGATGCGCGCACCGCTTCAGCTGGCTGGGGCGGTGATCAATCCACGC
>CAZXHW010001081.1:0-2482 GCA_964639915.1 uncultured Heliomicrobium sp. | reverse complement strand
GAGCGATGAGGTCACACACACTTTACGCATTAAAGAGGAGATTGCCGAGCTATCTTCAGAACTTAGCCAGACAAATTCTGCTGCGCGCGAATTTTTGCTGACCAGTGACCCCAAATCACTTACACTTTTTTCCACTTTGAAGCGTCAGGTGCCTGCTCAATTACAGCGCATCAGAGATTTAATTGAGGATAATCCCGAACAGCTGACACGATTGATCGAACTGAAAGCTGTGGCAGAGCAACGTTTAAGCTTGAATGATCAATTGATCAGTGCCAAACAGCGGGAAGATTATGAAACGTATAGGCGCATTTTGTATGGGCCTGAGCTGATAAAAGTCCGTGAACAACTTTCCCACCATCTACAGGAAATGGATAAGGTTGAGGAAAGCCTGTTTAAGCTTCGAAGCTCCCGGCAAACCATGAACGCGCGGTTAGCAGCAGCTGTGGCTGTCATTAGCATCCTGATTGCTGCGGCCTTGTTGGTGGTAACCGGTGTCAGCTTACGCGGTGAAATTGCCAAACACCTGGCTCAGCAGCAAAAACTGCACGAACGCGAGCAGGAATTACGGCTGGCTTTAGGAACCTCCAAAGGCGGGCTCTGGTATTGGGACCTGGAAACAAAAGAATTCAGTTGGTCTGACGAAAATTATGCAGTTTTTGGATTGAAACCCGGTGCGTGTGTGCCGGGTTATGATTTTTGGGTCAGCCTTTTGCATATTGATGATCGTGAGCGCGTCGAACGGGAACTGGAAAGGGCGCTGCAAGAACATAAAGAATTCAAAACCGAGCACCGCATCTTACGACCTGACGGCGAGATGCGGCGCATTCTGGTTAAAGGAACAACCGTTTATAACTCCAAAGGAAAAGCGGTCAGTATGAGCGGCATTAATTTGGACGTCACAGAATTCCGTCAAACGGAAGAATCACTGTACGAAAGCGAAGAGCGTTTCAGGCAAATCGCGGAAAATATTGACGCCGTTTTGTGGATTCGCAACGCTTCAACCGGGAAACTTGAATTTTTCAGCTCAGGCAGCGAGCGGTTGTGGGGGATTCCTGCAGACCAATTAATGGAGGGGTCGTCGCAATGGCAGGACTTTATTCATACCGAAGACCGCTCTGATGCTCACAATTTGATGCTGCAACAAGTTTCCGAAGGCAATCTTGACTGGGAATACCGCATTGTTACTCCAGAGGGACGATTGCGCTGGGTACGGGACCGCGCTTTTCCCGTCAAGGATCGTGCAGGAGAAGTCCGGCGCATCGTTGGGTTTTCCGTGGATACCACCGAACGCAAACAGTCTGAAGAAATCAGAGCAATGCTTCTCGCTCGCGAACAGGAAGCACGCGAACAGGCTGAAACCGCCAGCCGTCTGAAAGACGAATTTTTGGCGATTGTCTCCCATGAACTCCGTTCGCCGCTGAATGCCATGCTGGGTTGGGCGCGCGTGCTGCGCAGTGAAGGCGTAGACCAGCAAACCCACGACCATGCGCTGCAAGTCATTGAACAAAGCGCCGAAATGCAATCGCGGCTAATTGAAGACCTGCTGGATTCAGCGCGGATTGCTTCCGGCAAGTTGCGCATCGAAGCTCGCGCGGTCAATTTGCTGCATGCAATCAACGCAGCAATTGACACCGTTTTCCAGGAAGCAGAAAGAAAAGGCGTGGTCATTGAAGCGGAGCTTGATGTGGAAACAGGCGACGTCAAAGGCGATGCGGAGCGATTACAACAAATCGTCTGGAATTTGCTGGCCAACGGTGTGAAATTCACTCCGGCAGGCGGCAAGGTTTTTGTCACCTTGAAGCAAGAATCGCCCTGGGCAGTCGTGACAGTGCGCGATACAGGCCATGGCATTAAGGCCGATGCCCTGCCCCACATCTTTGATCCTTTCCAACAGGCCGACAGTTCCAATACGCGGCGAGCGGGAGGCCTGGGCTTGGGGTTAGCGCTGGTAAAAAATCTGGTCGAATTGCATGGAGGCATTATTTCCGCGGAAAGCGACGGGGAAAATCAGGGATCGGTTTTCATTGTGCGATTGCCCTTGCAGGGGTCGGAGACTCTGAATCCCGGCATCCCAATCGTTGCAAAAGGCTTGAGCGGCCCGCTTAGTTTTCCGCCTGTGCTGGAAGGTTTACGCATTCTGGCAGTGGATGATGAAGCTCCTGCACGCGACCTGGTGGCAACACTGCTGAAAAAATTTGGGGCATCGGTTTCGTCTGCGGCTTCCAGCGTTGAGGCAATGAGGCTGCTGACTTCGGATGAAAACTCAAGGCCCTTCGACTTGCTTGTTTCTGACATAGGCATGCCGAACGAAAATGGCTATACCCTGATTCGACGCGTGCGCCAATTGCCGGTTCCGACGGGTCAGATTCCCGCCATCGCGCTAACAGCCTTTGGTCGTTCCGAAGATCGGATCAGCGCGCTTGAAGCCGGTTTCCAAATGCACGTTCCAAAACCGGTTGAACCGGTGGAATTGATGATGGTG
>CAZXHW010001080.1:0-2485 GCA_964639915.1 uncultured Heliomicrobium sp. | reverse complement strand
AAGAATCAACTACAACACGGTAGAAGATCAGGAATGGGCCGATCTGCTGTCACCGACGCGCCGCAACTTCATGATCGGCGCTGGCCTGACGGCGGTGGGGCTGACTGCCGGAAGCATTGAAGCTGTGGGGCAGGACATCGTTAAGCCCGACGGTCTGAGTTTCAAGCCCATCGTACCGCCGCCCGATGTCGACAAGAGTCCGTGGGGTTACGAAACCATCAAGGAACCAACGCCTCGGCCCAAGAGCGTGCGACCGGGCGAGGAAAACGGTTTGCCGAAAGCGCCTCGTCCATACACGGACATCAAGAGCTACCACGCGCATTTCTATTTCGACGAGGATAACTACGAAAAGGCCGTGCTGGTGCGGAAGTGGTCCATGGAGCGTTTCCCTGTGGAACTGGGCAACTGGAATCTGGAACCACGCGGCCCGCACGTCACGCCGTCCTTCTATTTCGGCTTCACCAACGATCTGCTGCCGATCCTTGTTCCGTGGCTGCAACTCAACAGCTTGGGGCTGACCATTCTGCTGCATCCGAACACGGACGATCCGCGCGCCGATCACCTGTATTACACGTTGTGGGTCAATCGTTCGCAGCCGGTCAACGCCTACAGCATGCGCAAACCCGGCCCGGAAGCCGTGTCGAGGGTGGAAAGGATTTTCCCTAACACCAAGCCCACGGTGAAACTGGAAACCTAAGCTTCTCAATCGCAACATGAAATCAACGAGTGGGACAGATGAAAGTCTGTCCCGCTCCGACTGGAACTGCCAACACAATGGAGGTACGCAGTATGAAACGACCCATTAGCCGCAACCAGCAATCACTACTGGATCACAATCAGGCCGCCGCCCATTCGGCAGCGCAATGCGTTTCCCTCTTCACGCCCCTCACCTGTTGTTGTTGTCGCTAAATCCCGCTTAACGCTGGTACGGCTGCTCTGCCCGATGGCGAGTTGCTGAGCCAGACAATTCTGTTACCGGCAGATTCAATCACCACAAAATAGTCTTTTTCTTCACGCCACGTATTTGCGGGGGCAGCCTTTTTATTGGCTGTAACTGCAATAAATGCGCGTAGTTCGCGCAATCAATGCTGTCACAGTGTGCGTGCGGCATCGGGCTTGCCAATAAGCTTGGATCATCTCAACAAGTTGATGGCAACGATGCGATTCACGCTTCATCGTTCAACAAGGAAATCAAACAGGAGAATAGGAATATGCAGGACACATCTCATCTCGAAATCTCGGCTGTCAGGTTCGCTCCCCTGACAAAACGTTTATTTTCAGTGCTGTTGTGCACTGGATTGTTTTTTCTGGCGCATCACCACGGACAGGCGCAAACCTTCCGTGGCGGAATTTCCGGCACGATTGTGGATGCCAGCGGCGCAGCGTTGCCCGGCACAACAGTAAAAATCATCAGCAAAGCTACGGCAGCAGTCAGAACTGTCGAAACAGGGAAAGACGGCGATTTTCTAGCATCGGAATTGCCGTTGGGCTTTTACACCATTGAAGTTTCAAAAGCGGGTTTTCAGGCACAACGCGTCAACGACGTGGAAGTCACTGTTTCTAAAATCACAACCATTGATTTGCAACTGACGGTCGCACAGGTCAGCGAGACGGTCGAAATTTCCGCCAGCAGTGTGGTGCGGCTCGACACCGCTTCCAGCGCGCTCACGGGAGTCATTGCGCCAAAACAGGTGCAGGACTTGCCGCTCAACGGTCGTGATTTTCGCCAGATGGTGCAACTGACACCGGGTGTAACCATCGCCGGTTCAATCAACGGATCACGCACGCGCGGCAATAACTACCAAATTGACGGCGCCGACAATAATGACGCTTTTCAAAATGCTTCGGCAGTCAATCAGGGCGGCGTTTCGGGAATTGCCGGAACCTTGTTGCCGATTGAAGCGATTGACCAGTTTTCCGTCCAATCTGGCGCAAGCGCTGAAATTGGCCGTAACAGCGGCGGAGCCATCAATCTGGTCATCAAATCCGGCAGCAATGACTTGCACGGCAGCGGGTACTATTTCAACCGCAACGAATACTTCGCCGCCAAATCGCCTGTTGCTGTTCCGGGCAGCCGCACGCCGAAGATTCGCAACAATCAGTTCGGCTTCAGCTTGGGCGGACCGGTCATCAAAAATCACACTTTCTTCTTTTTGACTTACGAAGGTCAGCTCGCCAAAGCGGCGAATTCCCTGCGCACAACGGCGCTGTCGGACGCCTGGATCAATCGCGGCAAAGACATCCTGACGCAATTCAACGTTCCGCTGAACCCGGTTTCGGTCAATCTGCTGACGCTCTATCCGTCCTACATCAAGGGGCTGCCCGCGACGGTCAACAACTTTGTCAGCACAGACGAAAACGATTACAACAGCCACAACGCGATCATCAAAATTGATCATCAGTTCAATGACCGCAATAACATTTCGGCTCGTTATTTCGGCGGCACGGGCGATCAAACAGCTTATGACGGCGGATCATTTTTTCG
>CAZXHW010001079.1:0-2490 GCA_964639915.1 uncultured Heliomicrobium sp. | reverse complement strand
ATTCCGGCGCAATGCCGCCGATGATTCCTAGTGTTTTCATTCGGTGAGTCCTCTGGGGAAATAGATGTTAGAAGCGATCAGCTCTGGGAAACAACCTGCCTGACAGGAACGCGGCGATCGGCATTGCGACTACAATCAGCACCCAGGACGCCAACGGAACCACAAGAAACCGGTACGCGGGTTGCGGTCTGGGAGGCCCCAAAGCAACATCTCCGTAAAGGGTCAACGATGCCAGCGAAAGAACCAGCATCAGCCCATAAAGCGTCGCACAGGTCAGATCCGCCCAACGCCGCGAAACGCTGTGAGCCAATAGGAGCGCCACAAACGGCGAAAGCACCCAGATCGCAAACAGAAGCATCAGGAAAAAGGAACTGTTATGGCTCCCTACACGAAGCATAAAACCAAACGAACCGATGGCTCCGGTCACGACCACAATTAAGGCTGCTGCGCGCAGAGAACCCAGAAACCCGCTTTCGCGCTTTTCCATATTTCCTTTAGAGGGTCTCTGACGGGGCTTGCTGTTCATGGAATTCTCCTGGTGCCTGACGAAATCAGATCACAGAAATTTCAGATTTTGTTTTTGACAGTGATTGGTTTGCGAAGAATCGCTCGAATCAACAAAGCAACGATCAATCCGCTAATGCTTCCGAGAATCAGGCCACCTACGCCACCCACCTGAAATCCCACAACTCCGCCAAGAAACGTGACAAGAATCAAAGCCAGGAAAAATAGAACGAAGCTGCGTTTTCTGTGGAAAACGAAATCACTTCCGGCCAACTCTTCCGCAATCATGCGCGATTTTGGGGAACCGTCCCAATATCCTTCGAAGCGGCGAATAATCGCGGGGCTGTAGACCAGCTCGGCGCGACGATTTTCAATCCATTTTGCAAGAATCACCATCGTCACAAGCTGGTTGGATTTCCGATGGTGGCCGATGACTTTGACATTCTTGTACCCGTCCCCCCACAGCGGCGGAAAGCAGTAAACCTTCGCGCCGGGACGGAAGTGCTTCGTCCCGCTGCGCTGCTCTCGCCCACTTGCTCCGTATGGCCGCTGGTTAACGATATTCCCGACCATACACCAAACCGGTGAAGCGGATTTTTCAGGTTGTTCGTTTTCCAGTTCGTTATCCATGGAAGCATTCCGTTTTTCAAATTGCAGAAACACACGTGCGGTGAGCGCTTGACGCGCCGTTTGCGTATTAAGCGGTACGAAGCTTCGCCAGCAAAGTCGCCAATCCCTGCAAAACCAAATAACCCAATGAAGAATATACAAATGCGAACTTCACTCCTGCACAGAATCCGGCCAGCCGAGCCAGAAAGTCGCTGCCGCCAGTGTCGAGCATGCGAAGCAGCGCGAGGTTTTCTACCGCATCAAGAGGCCCAGCAAGGAGCACTGCCCAGGAAATAAAGACTCCCACCACGGCCATGTTGTTAAAAGCGGAACCGGCCAGCATCGCGCACGCAAGCGACAGCGCCAGCGGGTAAAACACCAGAAAGCCAAAATCTATCAGCAATTGCTGCCGAGCTGTGCCTTTGATCTCAACCCAGGAAGTCAGGATGGTGTCGGCCTTTGGTTTCGTCCAGGCAAATTCATAGGACAGGATTCCGCCAGGTGCGGCAGACGTTCGTAGGGGTTTTCCTTGTCGGGTCAGTTCGATGGCAAACAGAACGGTTCCAATCAAGAGAATGGCAAACATCGGCCATCGGTAAGGTGAAGATAGCCATGTAAACGGGTGTGTCATAAGTGAAGCCTCGATTTAGTTTTTCAGCGGTGACAAATTCGTTGGCGGTTTAAACCTTGGTCAATTGACCGGATACGGGCCTTCGGAAAACTTTTGCGCGTGGTAGCCCTTCGCCCCTACAGCGCAAGCTAGCGGGCTGCGTAGGTCTTCGCCAGCTTTCAAGCGGTCGAGCAGGGATCGAAAGTCATAGCGCGGACGCCAGTCCAAATCCTTCCTTGCCCGTTCGTTGATATAGACCCGTTCGATGCTGGGAAACATCTTCCAGCCTCGGCGGGCGTATTCTTCTTCGTAATCCGGGAATAGTCGTTTTACAACTTCGGGAGCGTTGGCACGCAAATCCATCAGATCGTCCGGCGTAAAGGGCGTGGTTGCACTGATGATGTACCGACCGAAGCCGATGGCAGGCGCTTTTTCCAGCGCCAGCAGATGCGCGCTGACAACGTCTTCAACATCCACGCGCCGGTAGAGAAATTCGTTGGCTTTGACGTTGCTGTCTTCGTACGCCTCGCGCGTCTGTTTGCTGTCATCTTCTTCCGGAAAAAAGCGCGAGGTTCGCAAGATCAAACACGCAAGCTTCTGATTTCGGTGAAACAGTTGGCATAAGTCTTCCGCTGCGACTTTGGTTACGCCATAAATGTTTCGAGGGATGGGCCGGACGTCTTCGGTCACCCACGCGGCAGGAGCGCCAGTAGGGGGCGTTAACGCGCTACCAAAGGCGCTGGTCGTGCTGGTGAAGATGAATGATT
>CAZXHW010001078.1:0-2497 GCA_964639915.1 uncultured Heliomicrobium sp. | reverse complement strand
GTGGTTGAAGGCATCGAAGTCACGCCTGCCGAAGATCAGCTCAAAGCATTGTGTGCCGCTGTCGCTTCGTCGGGAGCGGTCGCGCTAATGCATCTGGTCGGCGTCACGCCGGAAGCTCCAACGACTGCGGCGGCTTTTCAAAACAAACAACCACAGCAGATTGTCGAAGTGACAATGGATCATTTGCGGCAAGCCCGTCGCGAACTGACGACCTCCGACGGCGAAAAGCTGGATATGGTGGTGCTGGGCAGTCCGCATTTTTCATTGGCGGAATTCAAAAAGCTGGCTCCGCTGTTGGTTGGCAAACGCCGCCATCCTGACGTTCAGTTTTTGGTCACGTCCAGCCGGTTGATGACCAATCTGGCGGACCAAGCCGGTTATATCGAACCGCTGAAAGAATTCGGCGGCAAACTGACGGTAGACACATGTATTCTGACCACGCCAATGCTGCACCCGGAAATCAAAACGCTGATGACGAATTCGGCCAAATACGCGTATTACTCGCCAGGGCTGCTTAGCACGCAGGTGATGTTCGGCAGGCTGGAAGATTGTGTGCGTTCGGCCGTTGAAGGCCGCGTCGTTCGAGATGAATCGTTATGGCAAAAATGATTAAAGGCAAAGCGCTAGTCGCTGGCGAAACAAAAGGTCTGGCGCTGGTGACGGACGAACCGCTGAGTTTCTGGGGCGGATACGATCAGTGGACTGGCGAAATCATTGATCGCCGTCATCCGCTTTCGGGCCAAAATGCCAAAGGCAAAATTTTAGTGGTTCCGGCATCTCGTGGCTCCAGCACGACGACGGCGGTATTGCTGGAAGCCATTCGGAACGGAAACGCTCCGGCGGCAATTGTGGTCAGTTGCGTGGATCGTTTTTTTGCGCTGGCTTCGATTGTGGCGGATGAAATGTATCAACGGCCAATTCCGGTGATCGCGCTAGCTGCCGAAGAATTCGAAAGTTTACAAACAGGCCAGCAAATAGAAGTTTTTGCCGATGGAAGTTTAGCTGTTGGACAGGAACCGTAAACGCAGCAACAGGAATCGCCTTACTTTTCACCACGCAACACTAGCGCCAGCGTCTTCAGAAGTTTTTCCGCCGTATAAGGTTTTTGCAAAAAGGTTTTGACTCCCAATTGCGCAGCTTCAGCCGTTTTGCCGTTGGTTTTCAATCCGCTGGTGGCAATGATTTTCACCTCAGGATCGAGTTTATGCAGCGCGCGGATGGTGGCGGGACCGTCCATGTAAGGCATCAACATGTCTGTTATCACGCAACGTATTTCATCTTTGCGTGCGGCGAACATCGCAACGGCTTCGGCGCCGTCGCTGGCAGTGACGGCACGATAGCCGAAAGCCTGCAGCGTTTCTTTCGCAATTTCCCGAATTGCGCCTTCATCATCAACAATCAAAATCAATTCGCTGTTGCCCATTGGCAAATCGCTGCGAACGTTTTGCGCCTGCTTCGCTTGCGCGGCTTCACTGGCAGGTAGATAAATCTTGAATTGCGCGCCTTTGCCTTCTTCGCTGTAAACGTTGACGAAACCGTTGTGGCTGCGAACGATTCCCGCGACGGTAGACAAACCAAGTCCTGTTCCCTGTCCCTGTTCCTTGGTCGTAAAAAATGGGTCGAAAATCTTGCTCAGGTTTTGATCGGAAATGCCCACACCATTGTCAATAACCGTGATGCGGACGAATTTGCCGGATTTGGCTTCGACGTTCATGCGCGCATAGTGTTCGTCGATTTCTATGTTTTCTGCTTCAATTCGCAGCTTGCCGCCCTGCGGCATCGCATCGCGCGCGTTGACGCAAAGATTCATCAGAACCTGGTGCAGTTGCGTGGCGTCTCCTCTGACGTTCCACAAATTCAGATCAATCGCTTGTTCGATTTCAATATTCTTCGGCAAGGTATCGGTCAGAATTTTGATGATCTCTTTGATCAAAGAGATCGGCTGAAGTGTGATGTATTCGCCTTCCACTCCACGGGCAAACGACAAAACCTGGCGAATCATTTCGCTGCCGCGAATGGCGTTCGTGCGCAAAATGTTCAGCAATCGTTGGCTGCTTTCATCGGTGAAGCGCATCTGCAATAGCTCCACCGCAGTCAGAATCGGCGAAAGCACATTGTTCAAATCATGAGCGATGCCGCCTGCCAGCGTGCCAATGCTTTCCATTCGTTGCGCACGCAGAAACTGGGCTTCCAGCCGTTTCTTTTCCGAAATGTCACGAATAATGACTGTAAACAGTTTGTGGCCGTCTTCTTCAATCTGGGAAATTGTCGCTTCAATCGGAAACTCTTCGCCGTCGGAGCGCACTCCGTACAATGCGCGAAGTTTGCCCATTGAGCGTTGAGAGGTTTTGGTCTCACCGAAGACACGGACGTGATTTTCGTGAGAAGCTCGAAAGCGTTGCGGAACAAAACGATCCAGAGCGTGCCCCATCACATCAACCGGCTGACTACGAAACATCTTTTCCGCCGCCGCATTGAACAAAACAATTTTCTGGTT
>CAZXHW010001077.1:0-2498 GCA_964639915.1 uncultured Heliomicrobium sp. | reverse complement strand
GTACATCCTTCGGGACTTTCTTCGCAAACTCGCTCATCATGTGCGTCGTGGCCGTCATCGGCAATCTGATATCCTGCTCGATGGCGGCGTATGCGTTCGCGCGGCTTAAGTTCGCGGGCAAGACCTTCTGGTTCGCGGTGATGATGATAACGCTGATGCTCCCGGCTCACGTCACGCTCGTGCCGCGCTATATTTTGTTCAACTCCTTCGGCTGGGTAGGTACCTATCTCCCGATACTCGTGCCGAAATTCCTCGCGGTGGATGCGTTCTTCGTGTTCCTGCTCGTGCAGTTCATGCGCGGTTTGCCGAAAGAGGTCGAGGAAGCGGCGATCATCGACGGATGCAGCAAAGTAGGCGTATACCTGCGCATCATCCTGCCGCTCGCAGCACCCGCTCTGGTGACAACAGCGCTGTTCACGTTCCTGTGGACGTGGGATGACTTTTTCAACCAACTGCTGTACCTCACCACGCCGGATACTTTCACCGTATCGCGGGCGCTGCGTACATTCGTTGGCGACGCAGGCGCGGTATCCAACTGGGGCGGCGCGCTGGCGATGTCCACCCTCTCTATCCTTCCCGCCTTTATCCTGTTCTTCTCCTTGCAGAAATACTTCGTACAGGGCATTTCGACCACAGGCATAAAGGGTTAGCACGATGATAGGAGATAAGAATGTGAAAGGATGACACGAGACCTGACTTGGATTTGTCTGCTGAAACTATTATCGAATGTATTTTACAGAAACAGGAGAATTCAATGATGAGAAAAGTTCGCACAATCACGCTCATGGCAATGCTTGCGGCAATGCTCATGCTGTACATCCAGCCCATCGGGGCACAGACCGATGGACTTCCCGAATACACGGGCGGCCCCGCCGAAATCCGCATGGGCTGGTGGGGCAACGATGACCGCGCCGCCAGAACGCTAGCAGTTATCGACCTGTTCGAGGCGGCGTATCCCGATATCACCGTCGTGGGTGAACCTAACGGCGGGACACCGGATCACTTCCAGATTATCGACACACAGCTAGCGGGTAACAATGCCCCCGACATTATCCAATTCGGCGGCAACTGGCCTGATTATCAGCAGTATCTTGAGCCGCTCAATGCCTATATCGGCGAGCAGCTTCTGATCGACACCCCTGAGCAGTTCGACCAGACCGCGCTAATCCCCGCAACGGCAGATGATGGCAATGTCTATGTCGTCAGCCTCGGCACGAATACGCTCGTCCTCGCCTACAACAAGACGATGATCGAAGCAGCAGGAGTCGAACTCCCGACGGACAATATGACATGGGACGAACTGCTGGCCTACGGCGCAGAACTGAAGGCGGCCCTGCCAGAGGGTGTCGCGCCGTTCGTGGACAACAGCACCAATCAGGCGAACTACCTTAGCTATTTCTATCGTCAACAGGGTACGCCGATGTGGACTTCCGATGACGGCGGCACATCCTATGCGACGGTTGAATCCGCCAGCACATGGCTTCAGATGTGGGCGGACATGCGCGCCGAAGGACTCATTCCTGACGCGGATACCACCTACACCTACACCGAAGATGGGCCGGACAGTTCGGCACTCGTGGCGGGTGATGCCGTTATCGCCTTGATATGGAGCAACCAAGTCGCGGGCTATCAGGCGGCCATGACCGACACGCTCGGCATGACGACACTGCCCACAGGCGGTGAAGATTCCTACGCGATCCAGATGAGCCAGTATCTAGGCATCAACAACGCCAGCGAGAACAAGGAAGCGGCGGCGCTGTTCATCAACTTCTTCGTAACCAGCCCCGAAGCAGGCGCGATTCTCCAGACCAATCGTGGTGTGCCTTCCTCGCCGCTCGTGCGTCAGGCAATCGCCGACGAGGCTACCGAAATTGACGCGGCGGTTTACGGCATCTACGATGCGATAGCTGATCGCGTGATCCCGCAAGACCCGAACCTGCCGAATGACCAAGAGTTTGTGAACGAGCTTGAGCTGATCGGTCAGCAAGTCGCGTATGGACAGTCTACACCTGAACAGGCCGCAGAGGACTTGCAAGCATTGATCGAGCGTCTGGCGGTTAAGTAATCTCCGCAAAAATAAGAGCTGATCGTAGGGGTTAGGACGATTACATTTAGTCCTTAACCCCATTCAATAGCCGATGGCTGTAAGGGCGGGTCTGTGTCCCGCCCTCTGGCAAAAACCCACCTCTGTCATGAATACCCTGCACACGGGTATTAAATAAGGCGTTGATTAGCCTTTTCAGGTATATTTTCTCGTGCTTCATATAAAACTGCCTACCGAATTACAGGCGCTTGTTATATAGTATTAACCCCGAATACTCAGCCGCGCTGACCGCCTTTCTAGAGTAAACATGCTGCCTATCCATCGACGTTTACGTCAACAGGATCGTTACGGATGAGCCAACTTCAAGATAATGCCCCGAAACGGTTTGACGGAGCATCGCAGCTCGACCAGATGTTGAGCGGCGGCGGTGAAATGGGGGCATTGATTCGCGGGC
>CAZXHW010001076.1:0-2521 GCA_964639915.1 uncultured Heliomicrobium sp. | reverse complement strand
GCTCTCTCAATCTCAGTGCCAAAGCGGATCCGATGAGAGCCTTTTTGCCAAGTCAGGTTGTCTGTGAATGTATAACGATACAAATCACGGCCTTGCGTCGCGTTTGACGTGTTGCCAACCGTGAAGTTTGTTCCGTTGACTTGAAGCTGTCCAAAATTAAGACCTAAACAATTGGGGCAAACACTGCTGTCGGGAAACAGGTTTCGATTGCGCCAATAGGTAAAGTTGAACCGGAAGTCATTCACCAACGTCGGCCTCAAGACGGACGTCAGACCAACGACCAACTGATTTGAATTGTTGGTGTTTTGCAGCCAGTTCGATGGCAGTTGGGCACCGCCATTGGGGCCAAAACCTTTGTTCTTATCAAGGGAGTAACGAGCAAAAAGATTGTGCTTGTCGGTAATTTTCAGGTCACCTTTGACGCTGAACAGATGGCCGCTATACGGGCTGCCGAAGTTTCCAGCCAAACCGGCCAATGATGGAACGTTCGGCTGAACTACAAACGCCTGCACTTGTCGGGTGTATTCGTAATTGGCAAAGAAATAGGCGCGATTTTTTACAATCGGACCGCCGAACCAAAGCCCAGGGTTGCTGCGAACAAAATAAGGATCTTCCACCCTTTTCTTTTCGGCTGGATTCAAACAGACAGGATTGCTCGGAGATTCAACACAGACGCGTTTCAAGCCTGGATAGGCCGACATATTGTGGTCACGGAAAAAGTAATAGCCTGATCCGTGGAATTCATTGCTACCACTGCGCGACACAATGTTCACTGCGCCGACGCTGGTGATGCCTGTTGAAAGGTCAAAATTCGACGATGAAAGCTGGAATTCCTGAATTACTTCCTGTGAAAAGTTCATTCCGGTTTCGCCTTCAATTGAATTTCGCACGTTGCCGCCATCCACAGTGATCGCGGTTTTGTTGGACGCGCCACCCAGAATGGAAACGGAAAACAGCGAATTGTATTGCGAAGTTGTTCCTGGAGAAGCCGTCACGCCGGGTTCCAGAAACGCCAACTGCAAAAAGCTGCGGCCATTCAACGGCAGTTCCTGAATTTTCTGGCGGGTGATAACGCCATCAATGGAATGGGACTCGGTATTGACCTGAGCCGTGCCAGTGCCTTCAACTGTCACGATCTCGGTTTTTTGACCGACTTCCATGTTCAGAACGACTCGGATAACGGTTCCTGTGGCGACGGTGACTTCCTGCAAAATGGTGCGGAAACCGTCCACCGCCCCTTTGACCTCATATTCGCCCGCGGGCAGGGCAGCCACTGAAAAATTGCCATCTTCATCAGACCGTACCTGTCGCTCAATGCCGGTGGCTTTATTTTTGATGTTGATTGCTGCGTTGCGGATGACGGCACCGGACGGGTCGTGGACCGTGCCGGAAATCGTCCCGACTGGCGCTTGCCCCATTGCAGCAACTGCAAATGCTGAAAACAAGAGCCAGAGTGATAATGCGTAGCTGGCAGAACGTCGCATAAGTTTTCTCCTTAGGGAAAATGGTTTAGTTCCACCTTCAAAACTGGAGATGGTTGAGTCCCTATCTCTCTATCTTTTTGAAGGCTGGACTAAGTGCTTTTGAAAAAGTTGCGGATGTTTTTTTGAAACTTTGAAGCAGGGAAATGTGTGCCTGAGAGCGCGATAGTTGGAGAACGCTGCTTTCACAGTTATACGAAATGTGATGACTCTCAGAACCTTCAGCTAGCCTTGGAAAGATGGAATCTCTCCTGCTTCAATCAGTCGTATCAGTCAGTTTTTCTGATTCAATTTCTTGCTTTTTTAAGATGCCGAACTCAGTCAGCAATGAGGAACAGCGCGGGCGCATTATAGCCGAGCCTGCAATTTCGGCAAGCCCTCAACCTTCCGTTCGGTAAGTTACAAACACTTTTCTAGTTGCCAAGAAAACGCGTAGGTTTACGTATACCAACCGCTATCAATCCCGGTTATTTTCCACTTGTCTGATGGTTGATGCCGTCAGACATTTGGAGAGAGCATCGTGAACGGATGTTGGTATGGGGATTCCGACGCCGTTCTGAGCAATAGTGAGTGGTTCTGGGGAGTCCTGCTCACTTTTGTATGGTGAGCCAGACGTTGCGAAACAGCGTCTGGCTTATTTTTGTTTTTGGATCAGAATTCGAGCTTCAGACCTACGCGCATCGTGCGGGGTTTGACGGTTCGCACCGGAACCAGAAAGTTGCTCAAGCTGGAAGGGGTGAAGTCCACAAACTCAGCGCCAAAACTGAAAACCGTTGAATTGAAAGGGTTATAAGCTTCGATCTGGAATTCCAGTTTCCGACTTTCCGCCAGGTTGAAGCGGCGAGATGCACGCAAATTGAGCGTGTAGCTGGCTGGGCCCCGACCAGCATTTCGTGGCAGATTGCCGACAGTGCCGATTGTCGGCAGCGAAAATGCTTCAGCCAGCGATTGACTGAGCGGCGATTCCAGTTTGCGCCAGCCGATTGCGTCCCAGTTTCCGCTGTAGTTTGGGCGGTCATTGTCTACATCATCCAAATTTC
>CAZXHW010001075.1:0-2525 GCA_964639915.1 uncultured Heliomicrobium sp. | reverse complement strand
TTGTTCAGCACAGCAGCTTCGGCTGCCAGATTCTTTTTCAAAAAGGCATCGCCGCAGGCCTGAAGCAATTGCGCACTGCCCAGCGGATTGCTCGGGGTGCTAGAAATGGCAATTGGCGTGAAACCGTCGCTTTCCAGTTTACGCGCCAGCCGCGTGGCCAGTGTGCTTTTGCCCGCGCCGCCGATGCCGGTTAGCAGCAGCACTTGTTTCGACCCGCCTAGCAGAGCGGGCAGCAATCGCTGAATCTCGCGCCGTCGCCCGACGAAATGTTCGGCATACCCTTCGACCATTCCCGGCAGCGGTTGCAGCCGCAGATTCGGGCGGCGCGGCTTTTCGTACTTTTGCGTATTGAACAAATGCGTTTGCGTTGTGGCGGCATAAAGCACCGGCAGCGTCCACGCCGGATAACCCATTTCGTCGCAGGTTTTGCGAATCACTGCCCGAGCCTGATTCATCGCGCGGCCTATAGGCTGACCGTTGGCTAGTATTTTGAAAAAGACGGTGGCGAACAGCGTGGCAACTGAGTCCGCGATGGAAGCTGCCCAACCGATGGCAAAAGGGATTTCTTCGCTGACCAATCCCTGACAGATGCCGCCGAGCGCCGAAATCGGCGGTGCTTTGCCGGTCTGGCATCCGCTGACGAACACGCATTGCACGCTGCTGCCTGCAAACAGGGCGCATAGTTGCTTCGACGACCGCAGATCGCTGTTGCCGCGCTCATCTTCAAAACAGAAGTAGCCCAAGCCGTCGTCTTTTACAGTGCCGTGGCCAGTCAGATAAACAACGTGCGGGTCGAACTGATTCAGACGTTCCTGCAACTCTTCGTAACTGCCCATATCGCCGGAATCGAAGACTACCTTCGGTCCCGCTTTAGCAATCACGCGCGCTAGGCTTTCTTCTTCCTTTTCGTAATCAAGTGTCGCTTCGTCCAGGGGCGAACAGGCAACAAATAACACTCGCAACGGCCCGGCTGGCAAATCGCCGTCAAATTTTGGCAGGGTGTTTTCCGCACGAGGCAAGCGGCAAATGTTGAATTTCTGATCGAAGGCTATGAAATCGCTGTTTGGCAATCGCAACAATTCCCAGGGTAGATTCAACACGTCAGCGACTTCGGAAGCGATGAGTAGAGTGCGTGTGGCTTTAACAGGAATGGCAGCTTTGATCGTGTCCCAATAATTTGCCAGCCATAGATTAAACAACTCCGCGCCGATGATCATTAGGTTGTCGGCAACTTGCGGCTGATAACGACCCTCAAATTGTTGGTTGAAGCTTTGGGAGAGTTGGCGAAGCTGTTTGACTTGATCAGATGACAGGCTCTGGTTGCTGGCAACAAGCTGGCCATCAACCAGCAAGTGGAAAAGAAAACCGCGCGTTTCGGCTGGACCAGTTTCTTTGATACTGAGCGTGATGGTGCAATCGGGCATTGTGCTGTGGATGGTTATGAAGGTGGGGCAATCTATCCGATTGCTCCACTACTCAAATTTAGAATGGAATATCGCTGTGAGGCTCGAACTTATCTTTCGGCAGCTCGCGGACGATTCCAGATTCAAGGTCGTCTTGCATCGCGTTCACCATCTGGTCGAGCTTGAATGCTCCGATGCGAGCTTGATGGTAAATCTCCCTCAGCATCGGGTAATAGTCCGATTCGTGCTGTCGAGCGATGATTTCATCAATCAGCAAACCTTCACGAGTTGTCAGATAAGCTTCATAGCTTGCGTGAAGCGTGTGTTCGTCATCATCGCTTGATTTGATGTAAACGATGCCTTCGCCTAGCGCGATGCGGAAATTGCAACTGAATGAATAGCTGTATTTTCGAATCGGCTCCCAAGCCAGTTGGCGGCGCTGAGAGGTTTTGTGAAGCTGTTCGAGCAAATGCAGAAATTGAGGGCTGGCCATGTGTAACCTCCAAGGTTGAAAGGTTGATCGTTGGCAGTTGGCGTCACTGCCGCTTGCGTTCGTGGACCGTTACATACACCCCTCGCCAGGTTTCTTCAAACTTTTCGCGCTCTGCGGCGAATTCGGGCCAATTCCAGGGATCAAGGATAGAAGGATGATTGAACGTAACGACGACAGCAGCTTGGGCCAGTTGTTGTCTGATTCGGTCGTACTCGATTGGAGCCTGTTGGCCCGGAGAAAGAAAGAAACTGACAGGCGAATCTATGTTCGGGTAAAGCAACTCGGCGCAGCCGTTGTTGAAGTAGAAAATTCTGCGTTCACCGGCCAATGCGCGCGCATGGTTCCATTCTTCTTGTTGATTTTGAAACGCCCACAATCCGGCGGATTCTGAGGACCGCTTCATCCATTTCCAGGCGTTGAGCGTGATTTGGTATCGCTCGACGTTGCCAGCCAATGCGATCAAGATTATTACCACAACCAACGCGGGTCTAACTAGAAACACCGATAATCCAAAAGCTACGCGCGCCACAAGCAGTGAAGAGTAATTAGTCCAGGAACCTGGCCATCCAAAGAAGGTAAAGAGAAAGACAAAATGACAGATGGCTACGATGGCCAATGTTTCGTATTTG
>CAZXHW010001074.1:0-2529 GCA_964639915.1 uncultured Heliomicrobium sp. | reverse complement strand
CTGGATCTCATTGCCGCCAATCTGGAAAAAGCCTATACGGACACGAACACGCGTTCAGGCGTTCGAGTCATTTCTTATCACAACGACCTGGTTGCAGATTACCGAAGCGCTCTGTGGATCATTCTAGGGGCTGTCGGTTGCGTCCTGTTGATTGCTTGCGCCAACGTCGCCAATTTGTTGCTGGCGCGAGCGACAGTTCGATACAAGGAAATTGCCGTGCGTTCAGCGCTGGGAGCCAATCGCTGGCGCATCATTCGGCAATTGCTGACCGAAAGCCTGGCGCTTAGCCTGACTGGCGGCTTTCTGGGATTGATGGTGGCGTGGTGGGGAACGGAACTGTTGGTCAAAATGATTCCCGCAGATGTGCCGCGATTGGCGGAAATCAGCCTGGATCGCTGGGTGTTCGGCTTCACGGTGCTGGTATCAGCATTGACGGGAATCATTTTCGGACTGGCTCCGGCGTTGCAGGCGTCGAAAGTGGAATTGACCGAAGCGATGAAAGAAGGCGGGCGCGCTTCCAGTTCAGGCGGTGGACGGTCGCGATTGCGCAACGCGTTGGTGGTTGCTGAAATCGCCGTCGCCATTGTGGTGCTGGTCAGCGCCGGATTATTACTGAAGAGTTTTCGGAACTTGCAGCAGGTGGATTTGGGGTTTGACACGCGGAACGTGCTGACGGCGTCAGTCGAAATCCCGGATGCGCAATATCCCAAACAGGAGCAGGCATCGGCGTTTTACAAAGGGCTGTTGGAAAAGGTCAAAGCCTTGCCGGGCGTGGAATCCGCCAGCGCCATTATGCCGTTGCCCCTGGGAGGCGATTCATTTTCGATCTCCTTTGAAGTCGAAGGCCGCAACATTCCCAAAGGTGAATTGCCGAGCGCGAATTTTCGCATCATCAATGACGATTACTTTCCCACGATGAAAATTTCCCTGTTGGCCGGGCGTGATTTCACGCCCAGCGACGGCGAAAAATCCCAACCGGTTGTCATCATCAATGACGCTTTTGCGCAAAAACACTTTTCCGGCGAAAACCCGCTCGGTAAACATCTGAAGCCTGGCATTTCAATGGGCGAGGCAAAGAAGTGGTATGAAATCGTCGGCATCGTCAAAAGCGTCAAGCACCGCCAATCGCTCAGCCGCGATTACGAGCCGGAGTATTATTTGCCGCATACGCAAATGTCGTTCGGCGGCATGAATCTGGTTGTTCGCACGAAAAACGATCCGCGCGCATTGGTGGGCGCGCTTCAGAACGAAGTGAGTTCGCTGGACAAGAACGTTCCCATCTACCGCCCGAAAACCCTGGAACAATACGTGGGCGTCGCCGTTTCGCAGCCGAAATTTAACGCGCTGCTGCTGACGTTGTTTGCGGGGTTGGCATTGTTGCTGACAGCCATTGGGTTGTACGGCGTGATGGCCTATTCCGTTGTGCAACGAACGCAGGAAATCGGTGTCCGCATTGCGCTGGGCGCGCAAACCGGCGACGTGCTGAAAATGGTGCTGCGTCACGGATTGGTGCTGACGGCGATTGGCTTGGTGATTGGCCTGGGGGCGGCTTTTGCGCTGACACGGTTGATGTCCACGATGCTATACGGCGTTACCGCGACTGATCCGCTAACGTTCGGCATCATCGCGTTGCTGCTAACAGGCGTTGCCATGCTGGCCTGCTACTTTCCAGCTCGGAGGGCGGCGAATGTGGATCCGATGATTGCACTCAGGCATGAATAGAAAGGAAGCACGCAGGATTCACACAGGTGAACAGGAGTGACTCTAAAGCGTCTTGTTTGTCGTGATGAATCCTGCAAGTCTCAAGATTTTCAGCGCTGGTTTAGTGTATTGCCTGGAGCTTGAGAGTGCTTCTCAACCAGTCAATCATTTTCACTTTGGTGTCTGGGAATTTGGTGATGACACCCATTCCGTGCGGCCC
Source organism: uncultured Heliomicrobium sp. (assembly GCA_964639915.1). Lineage (GTDB taxonomy): Bacteria > Acidobacteriota > Blastocatellia > RBC074 > RBC074 > RBC074. The sequence continues at coordinate 608 of CAZXHW010001074.1, read as the reverse complement.
GCCTTCGACTGTAATCAGGTCGCAAACATTGCCCACCTTTTTCATGCGTTGCTGCATGACGACTGATTGTTGGTAATTTACCTGCGCGTCTTCCGTGCCGTGAATCAGCAAAAATGGCGGCAAACCTTTCTTGATGTACGCTGCCGCTGAGACTTCCTTCATCCGTTTGATGGCTTCCGGCGAACTGCCCGCCGGAACGCTGAAAAACTCACGCCAGATGCTTGGGCCGACCTTGCCTGCGGTCTCTTCTTCGGCGCGCTGTTGCCAGTCGTGAACGCCGTAAAATGGAACGATCGCCGCCAACTTGATCGCGCTTTTGTTCTGAACAGCGACAAACGAAACCAATGTGCCGCCTGCGGATTCGCCCATCAACACCACATGGCGCAAATCCACTTTGTATTCTTTGGCGTGCGCTTTGACGAAGCGGATCGCGGCTTCGATGTCTTCCACGGCATCGGGAAATTTGAACTGCGGATGCATGCGGTAATTGATCGTGAACCATGCGAAGCCAGCCTGGCTGAGCGGTTCAAACAGCGGTGGCACGTAGGTTTGCTTATCGCCGCGCGCAAAGCCTCCGCCGTGAACAATGATGACGGTGGGAAACGGCC
>CAZXHW010001073.1:245-2536 GCA_964639915.1 uncultured Heliomicrobium sp. | reverse complement strand
GGTTTTTATACCGATTATTTCCTGCCTCGTTGCGCACCGTTAATGATGGACGATTTGAACATTGACTATAAAGGGCGGCTGACGCTTTGTTGCCAATTATCGAATTATCGCGACGGCGTGGGTGACGGTGAAGATGTGGTTGGTGATCTGAAAAAGATCAGCTTGTCAGATGCGCTCGGCAATTTGATGAATTTGATTGGCAAGGTTCACAAAGAACGCCTGGTTATGGCTGCCGATCCGGAACAAAAAGAAAAGCTGCATTATCCTTGTTTAGTTTGCGTCGAACGATTCAGCAAAACAGGTGAGCAGCCAATGCTGGTTCAAGTCGGCGGACTGAACAGTTCGGCAAAAGTAGCCGCAGCCTGACACTATCTCTAGAAAAACAAAGCGGATTGCGATTCCTGATCGGGTTCGCAATCCGCTTTGTTTTTCTAATGACCAAAAATCCGTTGTATCAGTTGGCCGTAACCGTAATTGGCACTTCGATTTCTTTGGCCAATGGATTATTTGTCTCGATACGCAATTTGCCTTTGTGAGTTCCCACGGCAGGCTTACCGCTAAAACCAATACGCAGCACAATCGTTTGGCCATTGCCGTTTGTGGATTCGATCTTGGCTTTAATGAATGGCAGGTCAGAAGTCATGGATTTGATTTCCAGCCCGTCGCCTCGCCCCATTTTTATCCAGACAAATTTGCTCAAATAAGTGACATCGGCTTCCGGATCAGACACACCAACCTTGTCGAAAACCAGATTGGTGGGGTTCACTGAAACCGCAGGGAAAACGACAACTTGCAGATCTACCAGCAGTTCCGGCATATCTTTGCTGTCTGTCATCAGCTTAACAGTTTGGACATGGTTCCCCACTGGCAATCCAGCCGCACTTAAAACCTCCAACGAATACCGCTTGCCTTCTTCATTTGTCAGCAGCTTTACACTAATTGCATCGCCACCCGGAACCATTTTCGTGATTTTGATTGGTTGCGCTGTATTGTTCGTAACGGTCACCAGTCCATTGGCCGCAAATCCTTGCGCAGTATGCGCGCTCCACTGATTACTTGGCCCAACCACAAACGGCCCAACGATTTTCCCATTCGGAGTCATATCGCTGAGCACAACAAAGTTAATCACCAAAGTGAACTGTTCTTTCTGAGGATCGTTGGTGTAAACCTCAGCATTTTTGGAAACCGCGCCATTGTAGGCTTCAGTTCCAACGGAAAGAGTGATTTTGCCTTCTTTGCCGGGCGGGACGATTTTTGTGAAATCACTGGCGGTGCAACCACAGGTGGGCGCAACACGCTTGATTTCCAGATCAACCGTTCCTTCGTTTTTGAAAACATAGGAATAAACGGCAGGAGTGCCTTTTTTGACTTCACCGAGATTGTGTTCGGTTGATTTAATCACCAGCTTCGGTGTGCCGGCGGCTGGGCCAGTTTGTCCAAAGGCGACGCTGGTTAGCAACAACATGATTGCCAGACCGATAAAATTTTTGGTTTTCATTTCTTTTACGCTCCAGGGTGGAAAGTTGTTAGTGTCAGTCGTGAGCGGGGCGCAGTTTAGCAGGACAGGAAAAGAATGTCATCGTTGAAATCCCGCGCGACGTTCAGATTGGGCAGGACACAATTCACAGATTAAAACTTCCAGCAGCAATCGCGGCGTTGCCATCGAAGTTTTAAGCGCAATATCTGTTGCCGCAATGCGCTCAATACCTTTCAGAATGTGCGAAGTTTCGACCTTTCGAACTTGTTCATTAAATTGGCCGACTTTGAAAGGTGGCAATCCAACGAGCTTGGCGACTTCAGAGTTTGGAGCATTCTGCTTCATTAACTCTTTGGCTCCCAGCATTTTACGGTAATTGCTGGCAATTGCTCCCAGAATCATCAAGCTCAGCGATTGCGGCGATTCCGACGCATTATCGAAAATTCGGTGAAGCAGGCTCAAGGCTTTTTTCCGGTTGCCGTCAACAACAGCGTCTGTCAGTTCAAAGTTGGAATGTTCGCGGGAATGACGGACCAATTCATCTATTTCGTCTTGGGTGATACGTCCTTTCTGGCCGACAAAGGCAATCAGCTTATCGAGTTCGCTCGATAAACGCATTAAATCAACGCCGACCATTCCTACCAGATAAGCTGCTGACGACTGATCAATCGAACAACCAGCACGCGTGGCATAATCACGAACCCAATTTGGGGCTCCGCCGCGTTCGTCCAGTGCTTCAAAACTGACAACTTCACAGGCTTTCCGCAGCATCGTCGAAATGTTGCGGCGATTGTCCAAACCATCGCTGACAAAC
>CAZXHW010001073.1:0-235 GCA_964639915.1 uncultured Heliomicrobium sp. | reverse complement strand
CAGCACGGAGTTTTCGACCGGATTCCGCAAGTATTCTTTCAGCAATTCCAATTGCTTGTCGTCGCTGATCGCTTCAAACCCTGTAACAACAATCATTCGCCGAGCCGAAATCATGGGAAACTGTTTGGCCAACGCCAACGCTTCATCCAAATCGCCTTGCGACACAGAAATCACCACGTAATTGAAATCCCGAACCGAATCGTCAACCGCTGCACTGGTCAGTTTCTTCAAGGCC
>CAZXHW010001072.1:0-2558 GCA_964639915.1 uncultured Heliomicrobium sp. | reverse complement strand
CGGCAGTCATCAGCGTGGAAAATTCCACGATTGCCTTCAACAATAATGGCGTCAACGCCAACGTGGCCGGAACCACGATCCGAATCTCCGGCAATGGAATTTATAACAACACGACGGGAGTAAAATTCGTCGCAGGTGCAGTCGTTGAATCCGACGGCACGAACAAGCTTGCCGGTAATGGTTCTTCGCAAGCCCCGAATAGCATCATCGCCAAACAATAACATTTGTATCTGTGTAAAACGTTGAACTGATTGTCATTGGCGCTGGAGAAACGATTTCGATCTCCAGCGCCAATGACTTATTTGCCGATATGGAAGAGATGAGGCGCAGTGCGTCAGTTTGTTAAACAGAATTGGAATCGGTGGCAGAAGCAACTTCACATTAATCCCTCCCTCCTCTATTATCTCCCACTCTGGCAGCGAGACTTCGACCGCAATTCCCCAACAATCAATTTCGAAAATTCGATGCTTGTAATACGGCGAAGGCAGAGAGTTTGCCGCCGGAGGCAGTGTGGCATCTGACGAATAACCGAATCGCTGGTATGAATTAACTTCAAGCGCCCAACGAAATCGTCAGAGGTCAGCAACCTCACACGAAAACTTTCGACCGGAGCAGTAACCTGATGCCTACTAAACATATTCCGGCAACTGGCCAATCGAGCCAGACTGACAACTCCCAACCGGAATCTCAACAATCATCCAACGGCCATCATCCGCCCGGAAAACCTTCCGGTATCGGCCAGACGGCAAATTCGGCGCAAGATTACATGGCGTTGTTGACTCAACTCGCCCGCAAGGAACGCGATCTGAAAACGTTGGCGCATTTACTCTCCGCCAGAGACGCCGAACTGGCACAGATCAAAGCGTCCCGTAGCTGGCGATGGATGGGACACTTTTGGCAAATCAAAAACGAATATGTTCTTCCCGTGCGAAGGGCTATTTTGAAATTGTTGGGGTTGGCTGAACCTCAACCACAGCCAACTGAATCATCCGTGCAAAGCGTACCTTTGCCGACATCTACGCTACAAACAAATTTCCTGCCCGGCTCAACCAGTAACCCCAGTGCTTATGACGTCATTTGTTTTCCCATCATTGATTGGGATTTCAGGTTCCAGCGTCCGCAACATTTGATGTCGCAATTCGCCGCTGCCGGACACAGAGTCTTTTATATTTCGCACAGCTTCTGCGGACTCGACACGCCCTACCAGATCAAGGAAAAGGCCAAAAATATTTACGAAGTCACCCTGAGCGGATCGGATTTAAGCGTTTACCGCGACCAGCTTGACGTTTATCAACGAACGCAACTGTTCTTTTCGCTCGATGCATTGCGGCGCGACCTTTCGCTTGGTGCGACAGTTTCGGTGGTCCAATTGCCTTTCTGGTGGCCGGTGGCTGAACAGGTGCGAACGGAATTCGGCTGGCCGATTGTTTATGACTGCATGGATCACCACGCTGGTTTTTCGACCAACACCGAAGAAATGCTGGAACAGGAGCACAGGCTATTTTCTGCGTCCGATCTGGTTGTCGTTTCTTCCGCTTCGTTGGAAGAAGAAGCCAGAGCCTTCGGCGCTGATCCGCTGATGTTGCGCAATGCCTGCGAATACGAACACTTCGCCAAAGTCGGGCATGCAAAAAACAAACGGCCCGTGATTGGGTATTACGGCGCGATTGCCGACTGGTTTAATTCTGATCTGGTTGCCGATCTGGCCGAAGCTCGTCCCGACTGGGATTTTGTGCTGGTCGGTTCAACCAATTTGGCAGACATCAGCAGGCTCATCCAATTGCCAAACGTCACGTTGGCGGGCGAACAACCGTATGCGACGCTGCCGCGCTGGTTGACGCAATTTGACGTGACGCTGATCCCTTTCAAGCGGATGCCGCTGACCGAGGCGACCAATCCCGTCAAAGCGTATGAAATTCTGGCCGCAGGCAAACCGCTTGTTTCGGTTCCGCTGCCGGAAGTCGTCGCGCTTGGATCGGTGGTTCGACTGGCTTCAACCGCCGAAGAGTTCGAACGCGAAATTACAGCCGCGCTGAAGGAAACCACCCCTGAATTTATCGAAGCCCGGCGCGCTTTTGCCAGAACCAACACCTGGCAGTGCCGCTTTGAAGCATTGTCGCCAGCCGTCGCCCAAACTTTCCCGAAGGCTTCGATCATCATCGTCACCTATCACAATCGGGATTTAAACCGGATGTGCCTGGAAAAGCTGTACGAGCAAAGCGAATGGCCGAATTTTGAAGTCATCGTCATTGACAACGCCTCAACCGACGGCACGCCCGAATATCTGCAAGAAGCCGAAAAGATTTTCCCGAACATCCGCGTCGTGCTGAATGACAAAAATCTGGGCTTTGCTGCCGCCAACAATATCGGGCTGAAAATGGCGACCGGCGAATACCTGGTTTTGCTCAACAATGACACAGTCATTTCGCGCGGCTGGCTGACGGCGCTGCTTCGCCATTTGCACACCGATCCTGAACTTGGCTTGGTCGGCCCTGTCACCAACGCCATCGCCAACGAAGCCAAAATCGAAGTTGGCTATCAGGAAATCGAAAACATGC
>CAZXHW010001071.1:0-2561 GCA_964639915.1 uncultured Heliomicrobium sp. | reverse complement strand
AAGCGCGGTCACACCACCAGCGCGACAGTCCCTGTTCTCTGCCGGTGGAAAAAGCGTCCACGCCATGGATTGTGACCACAAACGAAATGCCCAAATCGCGCGCCAGTTGCGCTGCCGGCTGCCCACACGGCAACGCGCAATGCGCGTGAATCAGATCAATCTTCCGTTCACGGTGAAGCCGTCGCACTTCGCCCATCAGTCGTAGGTACAGCAGCGGCCCCCAACTGGCATACGCCGCTCTGCCCGGCAGTTGCCAATGACGAACCCAAATGGCGCACGGTTCGGCTTCGTTGCAGGAGACAGGGCTGTGCGAAATTGGCTTGGAGGCGATGACAGTCGAATGAACGCCGAACTCCGCAATATGTGCCAGCGGTTCGGCGACGAAAGGGCCGTCTGCTTCGTTGCCCTGATGCGGATAAAACGGTGTCAGCGTCAGCACGTGAAGCGGCTTTTCTGCAAAAGGTCTGCTCATAACTGTTTCGAACTTTGAAATGCTGGGTAATACGGAACTGTATGCACCTCGCTCGGCCATTGCTGACGAAGCCGAACTGCAAGTCTACGAGCGGTTTCAGCCAGTGCTGGCAACGCGTTATCGTCGCCCGCAAACGTGACAAACGCATCCGTCCATCCCAGAAATTGTTGCCGCAGTGTCGCCAGCGGCCCGCGAATAGCGTCCGCTTGCATAGCCTCCGCAAGACGCGAGGTAACGTGAAAAAGATGCCATCGCGCCGCAGCCAAGGCCTTCGCGTGCCGATAGAGTTTCGCGTCCGCAGCCGCTGCACACCCCCTGGCCAATTCCCTTTGTTAACCTCATCCATCTTCCCTATCAATTCTTTGGGGAATCGCCCATGACATCCCCAGGTCATATGGCCTGGCATTCCTTCGATCAACGCATGCCGCAATCCACCAACGTTGAAATCAAACAACCGCAGCCGCGCGCCAACGCGGATCGCATCGTTCGGAATCTCCTGATCCCCTTTGCAATAGGCTAGAAAGTCGCCCGGTTGGTCTTCGACTTCGGCGGTCACCAGCGCAATTTCCTGCTCCGCGCCGGGTAGCGGTAAAACATCAACCGCTCCCAGTGCCGCGCTGTAATGACCAACAGCAGCGCCTATTTCCTCCTCAGTCGAAGTTCGCAGCCGAGCACGCGACCACGGATTGCCGTAAAGAGGTAGTTCAGGTTCTGGCGTTCCCAAACCGTCACGAATCGAAAGATAGTAGCGTGCCGTTCGACAAGTCGCAGCCTGCAATCGCCCCAATAAGGCAACGTGTTCAATCAGGCTTTCGGCAGCGCGTTCTGTGTCGTCTTCGAACAGCAGTGCAAGCGTGTCGGGCGTTGTCCCTGTGCCCAGGTCTTCCATCACGACAATTCGATGTTGCAAGCCTGCGCAATAAAGACGCGGCCCCAGCGGAACTGTTCCGTTGATCTGTCCAAGGTAAAGCCCAGCCGCCCAATCATTCAGGATCGCGTAGTTATGCCAGCCGTCGTAAGCAGGCTCAGGGCGCGGAACCGAATGCTTGACAATCAAGGTTTCCGGAAGCTCGCCGCGCGGCGGAATCACACGGCACCGCAAGATGCGATCCATCCAGGTAGTGTAAACATCCAGCAGTGTCAGCCGGATTGGCCGCTCAAAATGGCGGGATAGAAGGCTGGCGGCAACCGTCATGATGGGAGAGTAATCCATAACCGTCATTTTGCATCGCGGCAATGAAGTTTCAATAGCGGTGAAATCGCACAGCAGATTCCTGCAATTCGCGGCAAGCGCGGAATTTGGTATGATGCGCGCCGCTGACCGCAATCCTGCACAATCCAGTTGAACAACTCCGAAGGAGGAATACCCAGTTTGATTCCAGCCCTGTTTGTCTTCGCCTATCTGGTGACGGTGCTTTACATAGGCATTTTCGCTTTCCGCCGCAAAAAAGCTGGCGATCACCCTGCCGAAGATTATTTTCTGGCCAATCGTTCGCTGGGCAATGCGGTGTTCCTGTTGTCACTGTTTGGAACAAACATGACTGCCTTCGCCATTTTGGGTTCTTCGGGTCATGCGTTTTCGAACGGGATTGTGACGTATGGATTGATGGCTTCATCATCAGCGCTGGTCGTTCCGCTGTCGCTGTTTTTCATCGGCACGCGCGTCTGGTCGCTCGGCAAACGGTTCGGCTTTATGACACCGGTGCAAATGTTCCGCGACCGCTGGGAATGCAGCCATATCGGAACCGTCATTTCCATCGTTCAAACTGCGTTGCTGTTGCCGTACATCATCATCGGCGTAATGGGCGGAGGCACGACGCTATTTGCCATCAGCGGAGGCCGAGTTCCCTTCTGGCTGGGCGGTGCGGTCGTGGCAATGGTCGTGATGAGTTATGTCTTTTTCGGAGGAATGCGCGGAACGGCTTGGGTAAACGCGTTTCAAACGACTCTGTTTCTGATTTTCGGGGCAATCGCTTTGGGTGTGATCGGCGCGGGCATGGGCGGATTCGGCAAAGCGATGAATGAGATGCTGGCTTCACCAACGACGGCTTCGTTGCTAACGCGAGAGAAAATTTCGCCGCTGTATTTC
>CAZXHW010001070.1:1185-2565 GCA_964639915.1 uncultured Heliomicrobium sp. | reverse complement strand
AAGCTTCACTAGAACAGTTGCGTGGCGGAGGCGGCTTGATGTTGTTTCCCGAAGGCTCGCGCACACTGACTGGCCGACTGGAAGCATTCAAACCCGGCGTAATCCGTCTGGCAATTGAGACCGGAGCGCCAATTGTTCCGGTGACGATTATCGGTGGGTACAGAGCCTTTTCGCGTCACCACTACTTTCCTCGCCCCTTCAAAGTCCGAATCGTTTACCACGAACCAATACACCTGCTGCCCCCAGCGGATCATTCAAAACTGAAAGAGTTTCAACAGGACCAAGCAGAACGATTGCAATCCATCGTTGCTTCGGCGCTGCCGCCCGAAGCATTGCCGCTGAAAGAACAGCAGCCTCTGGCTCGCGCAAAACAATCCTAAAAACAAATCAGCCTCAGTTCCCAAGCTTGGGAACTGAGGCTGATTTGTTTTTTTCTCTGCAAAGAGTTACGGCCTGCCGCTTTCCAGGAAAGCTTTCAGCTTGCGCGACCGCGACGGATGGCGCAGTTTGCGAAGCGCCTTCGCTTCGATCTGGCGGATGCGTTCGCGTGTGACGGCGAAATGCTGGCCGACTTCTTCCAGCGTGTGTTCGCTGCCGTTGGGCCCGAGGCCAAACCGCATCTTGATGACTTTCTCTTCGCGCGGCGTCAGCGTCTTCAACACTTCTTCGGTAATTTCGCGAAGGTTGATGTTGATAACGGCTTCCGCCGGGTTCTGAATCGTCTTGTCTTCGATGAAGTCGCCAAGGTGCGAATCTTCTTCTTCTCCAATCGGAGTTTCGAGCGAGATTGGTTCCTGAGCGATCTTCAACACCTTGCGGACCTTCGACGCCGGAATGTCCATCTTTTTGGCGATTTCTTCACTGGTTGGCTCGCGTCCGAGTTCCTGCACCAGCGCGCGCGAAGTGCGGATCAGTTTATTGATCGTTTCGATCATGTGAACCGGAATTCGGATCGTTCTGGCCTGATCGGCAATGGCGCGTGTGATTGCCTGGCGAATCCACCACGTGGCATACGTCGAAAACTTATAGCCGCGACGATATTCAAACTTGTCCACCGCTTTCATCAATCCGATGTTGCCTTCCTGAATCAGATCCAGGAACTGCAAACCGCGGTTGGTGTATTTTTTGGCGATGGAAACCACCAGTCGAAGGTTGGCTTCGACTAGCTCTTTCTTAGCCTGTTGCGCTTCGGCTTCGCCAGCAATGACTGTTTGCAACGAACGTTTGATGTCCAAAGCCGGCAAACGATGCTGCTCTTCCAATTGCGTCAAGTGGCGCTTGGTCGCGCGCAGCTTCTTTTCGACTTCTTTCTTTTCGTCTTCGTTGCGCTTGCGCTCGTAAGAGCGTTGCAGCTTGTCAATTTCGCGCTCGGTTTCTTTG
>CAZXHW010001070.1:0-1175 GCA_964639915.1 uncultured Heliomicrobium sp. | reverse complement strand
CGAAGACCGACGCATTGCGCCAACCAATCGCTCTTGAACCTTGGGCGTGAATTCCAGCAAACGGAACAGATGCGAAAGTTCAATGCGCTGCCGGGAAAGTTTGCGCTTCATCTTCGCCAGCTTCGGCGAACGTTTTGGCTCAGCCAGCACCTTTTCGTACATCTGGCTGGTCTTTTTGAAGACCTTGTTGATTTCGGCAATCGTCTCGAGCGTGTAGTTGTGATACTCGAGAATCTTTTCTTCCGTGATGCCTTCCTGTTCGGTAAAGGTCACAATTTCACGGACGGTCAGGTATTCTTCGTTCAATTCCTTGCCGATCTGGATCAATTCAGCGACCGAAATTGGCGAACGAGAAATCGCTTTTTGCGCGCGAATTTTTCCGCGCTCAATCCGTTTGGCAATGGCGACTTCGCCTTCGCGCGTCAGCAATGGAACAACGCCCATTTCGCGCAGGTACAAACGGACAGGATCATTGGTTTTTTCAAGATTACCCGGCGAAAGGTCAAGCTCGACCTCTTCTTCCTGACCATCGTCTTTTTTGTCGGCGTTGGCGGCAGCAACAGCAGTTTCCAGAAACTTTTCTTCGGAATCTGCGATCGTAATGCCTTCGCCACCTAGCGCAGCAAAGATGTCTTCAATTTCGTCAGGCGAAACCAGACCTTCGGGTAATTCCTGATTGATTTCGTCATAGGTCAGGAATGCCTTTTCTTTTCCCATCCCCATGTCCAAAAGCTTTTGAACATCATCTGAATATTTTTCTTCCACGTTAGTCACTCCTTTTTGCCGCAGCCCTACAAAACTGCCACAGCATGACTTTCACTCCCTTGTTTCTTTACTTCTCTCTTTATTGTTACGTGCTCAACAGGTTAGCGGTTTGACGACTTAGTTTTATATTTTCGGCCTCTCACTTTTTAGCCGTTCATCGCGCCAATTCTCGCTCCCGTTTCAGCAATTCAAAGTGCTCCATAGACAACTTGCTCACGAGCTGATCGTCGCCTCGTTGCTGAGCAAGTTTCAAATCTGCGTGAACAGATAAACGCTTATTTTCGACCCGTTCATACCGCAAAGTGTGAAGACACCCCGCAGCTTCATGTTCGGCACGTTCCAAAGATTCCTGATTCGATAAATCAATTTCGGCATCACTGATCATCAGTTGTGGCAGCAAATTGCTCGCC
>CAZXHW010001069.1:0-2566 GCA_964639915.1 uncultured Heliomicrobium sp. | reverse complement strand
AAGTTGCGGGGAATCGGGAACTGTTTCTGCTGGTGAAGGGGGTTGTTCTGAAACCGATTCCCAAGCTGCCTCTTCCACGACATTGCGGACAGAGCCATTAAACCGGTAGCCAACCCGGGGAATCGTCTCAATCAAATTTTTTGGGCTGCCCTGTTGGGTGAAGGTTTTTCTCAGCAAATGAACGTACTGGGAAAGATTGGATTCTTCGACCACCACGTCCGGCCAGATCGTGGCGAAAATTTGATCCTTGCTGACGACCTGCCCAGCCTGCTGCAACAGCAAATTAAGAAGCGAAACTGCCTTTGGAGGCAGCGGAACAATCTCGGTTCCGCACTTCAACCAACCGCGCGCCACGTCCAACCGAAACCGGTCAAATTCAAGTAAGTTGTTGACCGTTTTGGACATAAGTCTCTTGAGAAATTCCTTGAAGGCGTCAGAAGCAGAATTGAGAAAAACCTTGAAGAGTTTATCGGTCACTCTGTAGTAATTCAATAAAGAACTTCACAAAACGGCTGTGCGGCGACCTCCACACCAACGCCATGCAGCCAAAGATGTACTGCGAATTTCACCAAACTTGGCTTATGCCGAACACCCTTGTGCCTTTCGGATGGCTGTAGCTGAAGAAGCGGATAAAACTGCAATCCATGGTTCCAGGCAAATTTAGGATTTGCCGGACCTCTCCCCCGGAAGCCGTTTCAATCCAGCTTCTTCGGCTACGACCTGAATACATAAAGACAATTCTGAACTGCTGAACAGAGGAACAACGTTATGGTCTCCCCCAGAAATTTCACGCAAAGATTTTTCTCCCATTTACACCGGCATTGCGCCGGCATTTTCCGATTTTCCGGATCGGGGCAAAGGACGATTCGCCTGATGCTGATCGCCTTGAGCATTGGCTGGCTTGGATTCAATCTCAGCGGAGGGCATAGCGCCGCGAGCCAACAACCAGCGAGTGGCGGCCAGAATGGCCTGGCATCAGCGCTCAATCCCGATGGAACACTTAGACCCGGCATGAACGGGAGCTTCGATGTGGATGGTTACCGGATGGAGCTTGGGCCGAATGGCGAACCGCGATTTGTTTCGCTGGCTGCGCCCGGTTGTGGAAACGGGGATTGGGATTCCCAGTTTAAGCTGGCCACGGGGACGAACGGCATTGTTGATGCAATGGCAGTGATTGGTAACTCAATCTATGTTGGCGGCTTTTTCAACTCTGTCGGCAATATCGCCGCGAACCGGGTCGCGAAGTTCGACACCACCACGAATACCTGGAGCGCGCTTTCGCAGGGCAAAGGCAATGGAGTGGGGGGCAGCTTCTCAACGTGTTTCGGAATGATCTGGAACATTATATTAGTAGGCTGAGGCTTCACTACAACTATTTTAGGCGCTTCAGGTGGAACGCCGCAAATCACGGCAAACCGAGTGGCAAGATTCGACACTACAACCAACACCTGGAGCGCACTTTCGCAAGGCAACGGCAATGGCTTGGGCAGCAGTGTCAATGCGTTGGCGGTGATTGGGAATAACCTTTTTGTAGGCGGTTCGTTTAAGACAGAAAATAACGGAGGTACAGGAGTGACGACTCAAATCACGGCGAACCATGTCGAGAAGATAGATGACGAAAAAAAAAAATGGAGCGCGCTTTCGCAAGGCAATGGCAACGGCGTTACCGTAGGCGGATATGTCTATGCGCTGGCGGTGATGGGGAGTAACGTTTTGGTTGGCGGTGCCTTTAACAACGTCAATACTGGAGGAACAGGTGGCACTCCCGCAATTACTGCTTATGGGGTGGCGAAGTTTGATGCAAGCACCAGCACCTGGAGCGCACTTTCGCAGGGAAACGGTGTCGGGGCGTCGGGTACTGTCTATGCGCTAGCAGTGGCAGGTAACAACATTTTTGTTGGCGGCCAATTTACGGCGGCGAATGCGTTCGGCTCGGGTGGCACACCGCAAATTACAGCCAACAACATGGCGAAGTTCGACACCTCGACCAATACCTGGAGCGCGTTCATTCAAGGCAACGGCAACGGCTCGAATGACGCTGTCCAGGCGCTGGCTGTAGTCGGCAACAATCTGTTCACTGGTGGTAGCTTTGCAACGGTAAATGCAGGTGGCACAGGCGGCACACCTGCAATTACAGTCAGCCGCGTGGCGAAGTTTGACCTTTCGACGAATGTCTGGAGCGCACTAGCCCCAGACGCCGGCAATGGCATCAATGGCAACATGTCTGCGCTGGCAGTAATGGGCAACGCAATTTATGTCGGTGGCAATTTCAATGTCGTCGGGAACGTGGCCGCCAACCGGGTAGCGAAGTTCGACACCACCACGAATATCTGGAGCGCGCTTTCTCAGGGCAATGGCAATGGTGTGGATAGCGTAGTCACTGCGTTGGCCGTGATGGGCAATAATCTCTACGTTGGCGGCAGCTTCTTTACAGCGAATGCAGGCGGCACGGGCGGCACACCTGCGATCACGGCAAGAAGCGTGGCGAAGTTCGACACCACGACCAATACCTGGAGCGCTCTTTCGCAGGGCAACGGTAATGGTGTGGGAGGATTCCAAGTCACTG
>CAZXHW010001068.1:0-2571 GCA_964639915.1 uncultured Heliomicrobium sp. | reverse complement strand
AATGTCGTGCAAATCGGCGATCAGCTTTTTGCCGAAATTGCGGGGCAACCACGGATTGAAATGCTGCCCGAAGCGGAAAACAAATTCTTCATTCGGGAGATTCAAAACTTCGTGACTTTCACGCGAAACGAAAAAGGCGAGATCATCGAAGCCAATGTGCAATTGGGCGACCGCACCATCAAAGCCAAAAAGAAAACTGAGGCTCCTGCTAGCAGCGGCAACTGACACTGCCAAACCCAAGGCGCGAAAAAATTTGTGCGCCCAGCGCAGGTTTTTCGCGCCTGATCTGTATAAGGCTGTGTGATCCAATCAAAGAACAAGTAGAAATTTTGTAGAGCGAGAATCATTCCCGGCTCTGTTCCAAACGAAAGTCACAAACCAACGCAGAGAGGACCAACACTGTGAAGCGCAAACTGCTCTTTATCTCAATCGCGGCGGTCTTAGCCGTCAGCTTACTAGCGCTACCGAAAGTCAGCGCCGACGAAACCAAAGCCAAATCCATGGCCAAAGAAGTCACCTTCAACAAAGACATCGCGCCGATTTTTTTCAAAACCTGCGCCGAATGCCACCGAGCCGGTGAAATCGCGCCGTTTTCGGTCATGAGCTTCAAGGACGTTCGTCCTTGGGCGAAATCCATCAAGGAACAAGTAGTCAGCAAGGCGATGCCTCCCTGGCATGCCGATCCGAATCACGGCGAATGGATCAACGACCGCCGTCTGTCGCAAACCGATATTGATAAGATCGTTGCCTGGGTTGATGGCGGCGTGAAAGAAGGCGCGGCGAAAGATTTGCCGCCTGCGCCAAAATTCGAGCTTGGCTGGAACATTGGCAAACCAGATCAAACGTTTTCGATTCCGGAGCAGAAAATCCCGGCCGAAGGCGTTGTGCCTTACCAGTATCTGCGCGTTCCAACCAATTTCGCCGAAGACCGTTGGGTGACGGCGGCTGAGATTCGTTCGACGGGACGCGAAGCGATGCACCACGTCATCGTTTTCGTTCAAGACCCAAAGAATCCTTCCCGCACAGAAGGCAATCTTCTGGCGGGCTTTGCTCCGGGTGAACAGCCCACGCATTTCCCTGATGGCTATGCCAAGAAAGTTCCGGCTGGTTCGACCCTGATGTTCCAGTTGCACTACACGCCAAACGGCAAACCGCTCACGGATGTCACCACCATCGGTTTGAAATACGCGAAAGAAGCGCCGAAGCGCCAGGTGCTGACTCGCCCAGTGCTCAACACAGGCTTTCTGATTCCGGCAGGAGCCAACAATCACGAAGTAAAATCGTTTTACACGTTTTCAGAAGACACCCACATCACCAGCTTCATGCCACACATGCATTTGCGCGGCAAAGATTTTGAAATCAAAGCCCACTTCCCTGACGGCACAACAAAAATCCTGTTGAACGTGCCGAAGTATGATTTCAACTGGCAGACGTATTACGTGCCGAAAGAACCGGTCGCCATTCCGAAAGGAACCAAGATCGAATGCACCGCGCATTACGACAACTCGGCGGCGAACAAGTACAACCCCGATCCGAAAAAGGATATTCGCTGGGGCGACCAAACCTGGGAAGAAATGATGATTGGCTGGTTGAGCTATTACAACGATGGCTCGAACCCGGCAAAACCGGCTGAAAAGCCTGCTGCCGTCAGCAGCAGCGAAAAATAAGGCATTCGGCAGCCTGTAACTTCGTAGGCCACAGATTGCACTTGCCGCGATCTGTGGCCTATCCTTTTGCCGGAGGAAAAAGCCAGTGAGAAATCAAAAGTTCGTTCAAATCGTCGTCTGGGTTCTGGTTATTCTGGTTGTCGCTGGATTGGTGTTGCCGGTTGTAACTTCTATGTTCGGACTGTTCTAAACCTGCCACCTGAAACCTGTCACCTAAAATTGCTATGGTCAATCGTCGTCTTACAACAATTCTCCCGTTCGTTTTTGCCGCCTTCTTTCTTTCAACGCGAATCGGCAGCACACACGAACCCATCACTACCAAGGTGATGTTCAACAAAGAAGTCATTCGCATTTTGGAGCGCAACTGTCTGGGTTGCCACGCGCCGAATAAGATCAAAGCCGACATTTCGCTGACGACGTACGAAGAAGCGCGGCCCTGGGCTAAGGCCATCAAGGAAGAAGTGCTGGAAAAACGAATGATGCCGTTCCAGGCCGTCAAAGGCTACGGACGGTTTCAGCACGATTACGTTCTAACCCAGCGCGACACGGAACTGCTGGTTTCGTGGATTGAAGGCGGCGCTCCGCGTGGCGACATCAAAGATTATCCCGCACAACAAATTGACCAACTGATCAAAGGCGATGGCTGGCCGCTCGGCCAGCCTGATAGTATTTTGCAAGCGCCGGAGACGAAAATCGCCGCTGAAGCAGAAGGCGAACCCGAAAGCGAAACCAAGTGCGTTGCTCTGACGACGGGTATACGGGGAACAGGTTGGTTGTCTGCCATTGATTTCCAACCCGGCACCGGCGCAATCGTCCAAAGCGCGTCATTACATCGGTTAAGCAATAAACCAATTCCTCCAAATGTCAGAATGTCTCTTTGCGGAAGGATCGGCGAAACCTTGGG
>CAZXHW010001067.1:0-2580 GCA_964639915.1 uncultured Heliomicrobium sp. | reverse complement strand
CCCCGTGAAGGAGCTGTTCGTGGTGGTGCCGGATCCTGTTACGCCCGTCATGCTGACCCCCGCCACCGTATTGTTATTCACGTTCGTGGTGGTACCAGCCACGATGCCGTTGAACAAGATTCCAATGAATTTCGCGCCCGTTCCTGCCCCAGTCAAAGTATAGGTTCCGGTTTGCGTGTTCGAAGCAAAGCCGATCGTATTGCCCGTGATCGTGAAACCCTGTGCGCCGCTGGTCGCCGTGGTGGGGCGAATGTCTATGGGGACATGCAGCGCGCCTGTAGTCCAAGTCCGCGTGCCAGTTTGATAGAACCGGTTATTAGTAATTGACCATGCGTTGCAGCCACCGTTGGTCGCTACGCCCGAACTGGTCACCGCCGCGCCGAAATAATCGAAGATATTGTTGTTGTTGATGATGATCCCGCTATTGCCGATGGCAGTGGTGGTCGTTGAGCCGTTCCCCAGGATCGCCTTGGTCGGCAGATTCGCGCCCGCCGGGCCAATGTTGTTATTCGAAATCGTGTTGTTGTCGTTCCCGTTCGCGGTAACAGCGTCAGTGCTGAAAAAGATCGTCGCGCCGTTGGTGGCCACTGAGGCGGCGTGAGAACCGAGCAGGGTTGAATTCGTAATCGTGTTACTCGTTGCGCCGCCAATAAAGCGCATGGTCGAAGTGCCGCTCGTTGCCGAAGCGGTCGTGTTTGAAATCGTCAGCGAGTTGCCACCGGTGTTCAAACCGTCAATCGTGACGTTATCCGCGCCGTTGAAATCAATCATCGGATTGCCCGCCGTCGTCGCGCCGGAGATGTTACGCGCCGCGACGCGCGCTGGGGAAATCGTTATCCCTGTATAAGAAGCCGCTCCCGAACCACTCGCGTTTAGGGTTGCCGTCGCCATCCCCTCGCTTGTGTCGCCGCATACATCAATGACGATGGCCCCGGTATGCACACCGTTGTTAATCGCGGTAAAAGCCGCGCCGAGTGTGGCATAGCCCGTTGGTTGCGCGCCCGATCCGCCCGTGCCTTCAACTTCGATCACGCCGCCGGGCAAGCCTTCGCAAGTTCCAATGGTTAAGGGCTTGGATCTGGTCCTGGCATTTCCGTTGAGATATTTGCTGATTGTTTTGAATGACGAACCAATTGCCGCTTTTGCGGATGACGCTTGCGAGTTCATCAGCAGGAATGAAGCGAAGAAACAGAAAACAAAGAAAAGCATACTGAACAAACCAACACGGCTGGCTGGCTTTACCCGTTGGCGCAGCGCGTTGCTCGTGAACAAGTTGATAACTTTACGAGTTAGATTTTGTGTGGCCGTTTGTCTTGTTTCGGTGTTCATATTTCGCTTCCTTTTTCGATTGAATTGCCAGATTGAATAGCAAGGCGGCAACGCTCAGAAACCAGCAACCAATAGTAGTTTGCTGGCGCGTGCGAGATTTATGGGTTTGCGATAGCGGCCTGTAGCTCGTCCGGCTTCTTGATTTGGTGGAACAGATTCAAAACCTGTTCCACCCTTGGATGCGCAGGCAAACCGCTATAAAACCGGGTCTATTGTCTTTGTGAGCCAGTGAACGCTAACAGACCAAATTTCATTCAGTTTTTGGAAAATGCTCGGAAACAGAACCAACAGTTCGATAAGGTACTGAAAGTGAGGTTGGCACTGTTCCGCTGTAATAGTGAAGGGTCAAGTCCAGATTACGCAAAATTGACGTTGACGGCTGGCAATATAGATGAACCGCTTAAAATTGGAAAGAGGACGGAAAGAGAATGAATTTCAGAGGTTGCTCAAAGCTCATTAGTTACGAAAGCCTGACAGAAGATGACTTCTGTCAGGCTTTCGTTTATCCGCAATTTGTTTTGGATTAACAACTCGGCGGGAAGATCGGGATGATGTAGCTGGCCGTGTTGGTCAACGTCAGCGCGTGCAGGTTGTGGCCTTGATTGAAGGCCCCTGTCGAACTAGCCGCGTTCGCGTTGAAATTAATCGCTGCGCCCGTGATGCCGATCGCTCCCGTCTGGTTATAAATCTTCAGCCAGCCGGTTCTTCCGGCAGGAACGAAGGTTTCAAACCTCGGCGTGATGCGCGGGAAGTTGTTCGAGATTGAATTTCTCAATTGGCAGTTTCCTACAACTGAAAAGCTCAAGGCATTTTCCGAATCGTCGTAAAACACTCCGAACAAGGTTCCGATGTCGTCTCTTCAGGTGTGTCTACTCGTTCCTAAATCGAAATCGCTATTGCGGTAGCCACCTTGCCCCACAACCCTGCGCATCAGTCGGGGGAACGCAACCGAAAAACTCAGGCCCAGCGTGTCTGATTTTTTTGGAAATTTTGTTGGCGGAACTTGAGTGAGATTTTCTGTGGAAAATCGCTCCAGTGAAAATGTGAGGGAAGCCTTAGTTCGCCGCCGCAGAGTCTAGGGCAACACAATCAGAGAGGCAACAAAACGCCTGGCATCTGGATACGTAGAGCAATCAGGAGAACAGTTATTCAAAACCTAACTGTCACCTTGTAGCGTTATTGAAGGCGGAAGAATGTCGCCACGAAAAAGGTTCGTCGCGTTATGGTAAAGGACAAAAAAAACAGAACCGC
>CAZXHW010001066.1:0-2580 GCA_964639915.1 uncultured Heliomicrobium sp. | reverse complement strand
GCGCCGTGAAGTTCACCACAGCCATGCAGTTCGCGCCCGCCGACTGATTGGTGATATTCGTCGGACAGGCTCCGAAGGTCGGCGCTTGGCCATCACTGACTGTTACCGTGAAAGTGCAGGTTGCATTTGGGGCAACGCCATTTGACGCCGTGCAAGAGACGGTTGTCGTCCCCACCGGAAACGCGAATCCGGAAGCAGGCGAACACATCACGGTCGGTGTAGGAGCTCCGGTCGCAGTTGCTAAGAACGTAACCGCCGCCGTGCATTGTCCCAGATCGGTCATGGCCGCGATATTGTCCGGGCAAGTAATCATCGGCGCAGTTCCTGTAACCGTGCCGCCGATGGTGAAATTGAAGGGACTTTCGTCCGGGTCGTTGGTGTCGAAACTCAAGCTCCCGCTTGGCGTGCCAACGGCTCCCGCTGCCATCGTAATTTGGAATGTCGTCGAGCTTCCCGGCGTGACAGTCGCGCTGCCAAAGTCCGCCGCAATGCTAAAACCCGACGGAACCGTCAGTTTCGACAGCGTCAAATCGGCATTGCAAAGATTGGTCACCGTAAAGGTTTTGGTGACCGGCGCGTCGAAGGAGGTTGTGCCAAAGCTGAACGAACCTCCATCCGCAATGTCCCCTGCGCCGGTTTCAGACACGGCAATTTCCGGAGAAGCGTGCGGGGTCACATCAGCAAATGTGCTGCCGAGGCGAAACTCATCAAAAGAAGTTCCGGTCGTGTTAGGGCCAGCCTGGATGCGAATGCGGTTGAAGGCAAAATTCGCCGCGTTTGTTAGGTCTACGTCGGCGACGCCAGGTTCCACTCCCAAGACGGGATTCACATAAAGACGCAGACGTTCATTGCCTGTCGTCGCCCCTGCGTTGAAGTCAATGCGCAGAACCAGCAACGAGTTGACTGTTGTGTTCACATTGCTGATGCCGAAATTGCCCGTTGAGGAGCGGTCCAGAGTCCACTTGGTCACTCCCGACGAGGCTCGCCCCATGAACACGAGTTCGCTGTTGCCGTTAAAGAGCGAAACGCCTGCGTAGTCGCCGCTGTTCGAAACGCCGACAAAGCTGATGTAAACAGTTTCGGTTGTATTGCCGTAAGTGCTGGCGAGCGATCGAAAGGCGCCCTGATGGTTTCCTGCAACCGATACCGATCCGCAGCAGGTTTTCAAGTTGTCGCTAGGCGCCACAGGGGTAAGCGAAGTCGAAACAATGGCGTTTCCTGCGTTGCTCCAAGCGCCTGCGAAACCGCTGCCGCCATTCTGGCCGTTGAAGTTGCCATTGGAATAGGCGAAGCCGTCGTAAACTTGCAACGTCGAAACAACGATCGCGCCGCTGATGATGAAATTGAACGGGTTTTCATCCGCATCGTTGTTAATAAAACTCAAGCTCCCACTTGGCGAGCCAACGGCTCCCGCTGCCATCGTAATTTGAAACGTCGTTGAGTTTCCCGGCGTGATAGTCGTGCTGCCGAAGTTGGCCGCAATGCTGAAGCCGGACGGAACCGTCAGATTCGACAGCGTCAGATCAACAGTTCCGTTGTTTGTTACCCTGAAGGTTTTTGTGACAGGCGTGCCAACAGTGGTCGCGCCGAAATAGAACGAACCGCCATCAGCAATGTCTCCGCCCGTACTGGTTTCCGATACTGCAATCTCCGGCGTAAAAACCAGAGTTCCCTGCAATACGGCGGTTACCGCCACATCGGAACTGTCCTTTACTTGGAGTATGAAGTTAACGTTGCTAGGAGTGCAGCAAGCAGCCGCTACGGTGGCGAATACTTGGCCCAGGGAGTTCGGATTGATGCCTGGCGAACTTGTGTTGCTGTCGTTGAGCGTGATGGTGACACCGTTTACTGTGGCCGAGTTGCCGAATGTAATCCCATCGCTGCTGATTTGCATTCGCAAGGTGTTCTCAGCATCTTCAGCATCGCTGGTGTCAGCAATTTGTACATTACTGGCGACCGGCACTATCTGTCCCAGCGGAGTGATTGTCGGCGGAGTATTTGGGCTACCATATCGAGCGATGTTGACCGACAATTTGTTATCTGCAAAGGTAAAATAACCAACAGCATAGACGTCACAATCTTTGGCCCCTAAGCCAGTGACTGACCCATTAATACCATTGCCGCCACCACTGCCGGACAGGTTACTCCAACTACTGGTCAATGTATTGAATTTCGCCACACGGTTGGCTGAGATTTGTGGCGCGCCACCCGAACCGCCATAATTCGCTATGGTGAAACCACCACCAACATAAAGGTCAGTGCCCGTCACCATCAACGCAGTTACTACACTGTCCACACCGTTACCGTTGCCTTGCGAAAGCGCACTCCAGGTATTGGTCGAGGTGTCGAACCTCGCCACGTTGTTCGCCGTGATTTGTGGTGTGCCGCCCGTACCGCCCTGGTTGACTGTCGTGAAATCACCACTGATAAATAGGCTGTTTCCCATTACCGCAAACGCAGTGACTTGGAAGCCTCCCACACCATTACCATCGCCCTGCGAAAGTGCGCTCCAGGTATTGGTCGTGGTGTCGAAATTAGCCACCCTTATAGCAGTAATCTCAGGAGTGCCGCCCGTGCCGC
>CAZXHW010001065.1:0-2583 GCA_964639915.1 uncultured Heliomicrobium sp. | reverse complement strand
GTTTGGAAAATCGAAAGGCTTTGGCTGAAACAGCGATTGGCCTCATTTGGTTCATTGGCAAACACATGAATCTGCCCGCGTGTGTATAGCGCCCGCGCCATCAAATTCAGCGCAGGGTCCAGCGACGTAGCAGACTCGGCAGCTTCCAGTTGCTGGCGGGCTTTTTCCTGATCGCCCAGTTCGGCATGAATCAGCGCCAGATCAAACCCGATCAAAACCTGTTCTTCGATTGCGCCGCGCTCGCGAGCAGCGGCCAAACCTTTTTCAAACGCTTCGATGGCCAAAGCCATTTCGTGGTCCGCGTGAAGCACGCGGCCAAGAATCCGCTGCGTGCGCGCATAAACCGTCTGTCCGTGAAGCTGAACAGCCTGTTGAATGGCCGCTTCGGCGGCAGCGACATATCCTTGCAGCAGTTTTAGCTCCGCCAGATCAGTCAACGCTACGGCTTCGGCTTTTGCCAGACCGTATTCGCGCGCCAGCCGCAACCGGTCATCCAGCAACTTTTCCACCGCCCGCCACGAACCCAATCGCGCCATCGCTCGTGACAAACTGCTGTACGCTTTCAGCACCAATCGCACATTCCCGGTTTCTTTGATTTGCTTGATGGCGGCTTTATAAACCGGCACGGATTCTTTCAATTTGCCTTCTGTGTACAAAATCAAAGCTTGCTGCAACTGAATCCGGCCTTCCAGCAGTGAATCACCAGTTTCTTCGGCCATTCGCGCGGCGCGCGCCCAGTTGTACCGCGCACCTTCAAAATCGCCTTCCTTCCAATCCACTTTGCCCAGCAGGTAATGAGCCTCAGCCCTCCAACGCAGATTGCCTGCCGCTCTGGAAGCCAAAATTGCCCTGTGCAATTGATCGCGCGCTGCCAGCAAATCGCCTTTGTTGACCAAGGCTCGCCCCAAACCGGCATGCGCGGCGGCCAAACCCGTTTCATCGTCTTTGCCTTTTTCAGCCTGTTGATAAAATGCCAGGCTGTTTTGCATCGCCTCAATTGCCTGATCAAGCTGCTGGCGTTCCAGATAAACCCGACCCAGCCACAACAATACGCTGGCTCGAAAAGCCGTAGGCAAACCAATCAGATTTTTTGTGTCGTTGTATTTGGCCAGGAATTCCAGAGCGGAATCGTGGTCGCCTTTATTCAGGCTGGATTCGGCCAGAAGCTGTCGAACGCTGGCTTCTTCGCAAACGTCGCCGGGCATATCGGCCAATCGTTCTGCCAAAGAAGAAAGCAATCCGGCGGTCGTGTTTCGCGGCTGGGCGTCGAGTGAGATAACTTCGCCGCTTTCGTTTTCGATCAGACTAAATGCCAGCTCCGGTCCATTATTTCCGAAACGAACCACATCGCCATCGGCCAGCACCTGCTCGGCGACACGTACGTTATTGACGAAACTGCCATTGGTCGAACCCAGATCGCGCAACAGAAAATCATTCCCCAGGCGAATGATTTCGGCTTGCGACCGCGAAACGACAGACACCGGCAAACAAATTGAATTTTCAGGCCCGCGCCCAATGGTGATTCGCTGTGATTCCAGCTTTACGTAACGGGATTCGCCGTTCAAAGTCAGATGAATTTCCCCACGAATGCTCATCCTGTGATCTCTCCTAACACTACCTTCCTGCCCTACGGCAATTTTTTTGAAGCTGAGAACGGCGCGAAGTATACACACCCGAAGCAGTTAAGCCGACATTTTTCTTGACCGTCTTTTGCTCGCGGTTATAATCGCCGCGCTGTACCAATCCACAAGACGACCCCTGCTGAAATTTCAACTCGTTGTTTACCAAGTATTTGACCGCTGCTGATTCGCCTGCCGCAGCCTTTTAGAGGAAATCCGTACAATGCCATCACCGCTCAAGATTGGAGTTCTTGCCGAAGCTCGTTACCTGGCCCAAAGCCAGCCAACCGGCCTGAGCAATGAACTGATTGCCCAGGGCCACGAAGTCACGATCATTGACCCCCAAAAAGCATTTTACCTGATGGGCGACAACCGCTGGTTTGCCGGGCTGGACGTGATTGTTGGGCGCGGGCGAAGCTGGGGCTTGCTGGGATTGCTGAATTGGGCAGAACGTGGTGGCTGTTTGACCATCAACCGCCAAGCCGCCATTTCCGCCGTCCATAACAAAGCTCAGATGTCCATTGCGCTGGCCGGAAGCGGATTGCCGATTCCGGAAACCTACTTCGCCACGATTGAACAGCTTGCCAAAGAAATTCCCGCAGAAAATTATCCGATCATTCTGAAACCGATTTTTGGCGACAACTCGCGCGGATTGCTGGTGGTCAATTCGCAGGCGGAATTGGCCGCGACCGATTGGCCGGAACCCGTCGCGCTGGCGCAGCGATATTTCAAAACCGATGGGTACGACCTGAAGCTGTACGGCATTGGCGATCAAATCTGGGCAGTCCGGAAAGTTTCACCGTTTAACGCCACCGCCGAAATGGATAAAGCCAAAGAAGGCTTGGCGGAAATCACGCCGGAACTGACAGAGCTTGGCCGCCGATGCGGGCAATTGTTTGGCCTGGATTTATTCGGCGTGGATTGCATCGAAACCGAAGCCGGAGTGCTGATCATCGAAATCAAC
>CAZXHW010001064.1:0-2585 GCA_964639915.1 uncultured Heliomicrobium sp. | reverse complement strand
CCTGGCCGCATGGCAAATTCGTCGGCTTCGCGGATGCCGTGCCGGTAGCGCAATTCCAGCACACGCGGGACATCACCAACCGAGCGTTTTAGATGTTGGCGCAGGTCAAAAAATTCGTGGATGTAATAGGGCTTGATGCAACCAGCCGCTGCCAGCGTAATCCAGACGGCGGCTTCATGGTTGAGCAAGGACGATGGAGAGCGATGCTGCCCGGCTTCAAATCCGATTGCGGCGTGGCCGAGTTCATTGATGTAATTCAGAATTGTGCCTTCCAGGTTTTCTTCCAAACCAAGAATGATCGGCACTTCCAGTTCCAGCGCCAACCGGCGGTTCGTCAGCGTGTCACTGATAATCGCGAATGGAGCCCCTTCGGAAGAAGTTGTATGCAAATCAAGAAAGACGGCTTTGCCACGATGATGCTTCAACGCCGTTTCTATGATTTCCAGCAATTCGCGCTGCTCAGCTTCTTCGGCGGTTGCAATCTGATCCGGCGGCTGAGCGCTCAACCAGTTGACACGTTCTGGCGACCACATGCGATTCAAATCCTGCCGCAAATAGCGAACCCTTTCGTTCAGCGCTTTCACGTTTCCCGCCAGCGCGATCAGGGTGCCCGTGAAGGGCGGAGCAGTATCGCGCAACTTTTTCAAAGCCATTTCCAGCGCCAGCGCACCGGCAGGTTCGTTGCCGTGAATTCCACCAATGCAAATTACCAGTGGTCCCGGCTGTTTACCGCAATGCCTGCCAATTTCCCGCTGAAATTTCTTTTCCGTCAATGAACTGATAGTCGCGTTTTTTAACATTTGAAATTGATCTTGATAAAAACCGGTTTGCGCTCTTTTCAAACTGCGAACAATTCCTTGCGCCGACAAATTCGTACCAATCCTTGTGCCAAACCACCGCTTAAATTTCGAAGGCATCACCTTGCTCAACGCGTGCATTTGTAACCGCACGATGCGACTGAATAGCCTTTTGTTTCAACCAACAAAGAATCTTTGCCGAGCTAGCAATGCTGGCGTAGCAATTGCCTAGTGAAGGTGTGAGTTGATATTTGCAGGGACCGGTAGAGCAGAATTCCTCATCAAAGCTCAAAATTTCGCAAATCGAAGCAAGATTTCGCAGTAATGGCTGAGCGTTCTATAGCGACTTTCTTCGCCTCGCCTGTTTTCCCAGCATTTCATGAAAGGGGGCAAAATTATGTTTAAGAAGCTTTCTGTAGTTTTCTTTTTCGCATTGTTTGCTGCCGTTGCAGTTTCCGGCTCCAAGGTAAAAGCCACTTCATCACAGGACACACAGAATCAGTTCAAAGACAATAACTGTGTGTCTTGTCATTCCAGGCTGTCCAATCCGTACCGTCTGACCAGCCGATACGCAGAATGGCAACTTTCTACTCATAAAGAAAAAACGGTTGGCTGCGAGAAGTGTCATGGTGGCGATCCCGGAATCAAGGACGAAAAACGCGCTCACGTAGGGGTCGTTTCTCCGCAAGATGCCCAAAGCAAATTGCATCAAAAGAATCTGCCTGAAACCTGCGGCACCTGTCATCAAAGCGTTGTCGCGTCGTTTACCGAAAGCAAGCATTACCAAAAGCTGAAAGATTCAGGAATTGGCCCCAGTTGTTCCACTTGTCATGTTCACATGGCTTCGCAGGTTCTATATACGCCGGAAGAGACAGCGGCAATGTGTTCGACATGCCATAACTCACCGAACAAACTGATGCCGTTGCGGCCGGAAATTCCCGAAAAAGCCAACGAAGTCATGCAAGCAATTCGTCGCGCAAACACTGTCGTGTTGTGGGCGGATCGGCTGATTGACCAAGCTGAAGCCAAGAAACTAAACATCAGCGATGAAAAGAAAGAACAGAAAATTGCACGCGCGGTGATGGCAGAGGCCAAATCCAGTTGGCATGCATTTAACCTCGATTCCGTTCGCAAAAAAGCAGATGACGCTTATGAAATGAGCCTGAAGGTAAAGGACTCGTTGCGAGCCAAACTTTTTCCCCAATAACCCAATTAACCACAGGTAACTGTGCAGAAGGAGACTTTAACAATGACCAAATTCACCAGAAAAACCATTTTCTTGGGATTCATTGCAGCGGCACTGATTGTCGTTGCAACCACGACAACCCAATCAACGGACGCCGCTTATTTCCAAAGCGCCAAATCGCTTTTTGCTTCGAAATGTTCTGTCTGCCACGGCAATGACGGAACCGGTAACACTGCAAAAGGCAAAGAGGTCAAAGCCCGCAATTGGAAAACTGACCCAGAAGTCAAAAAGATGACGGATGCCAAGATGTTGGAAATTGTCCTGAAGGGCAAAGGCAAAATGGAAGCGTACGAAAAGACATTGGGCAAGGAAAAAGTTGAAATGCTTGTCACATATGGCAAAGAGTTGATGGGCAAATAATCGCCACATCGCCAAACTTCTGCCGCAGATTAACGCCCGTCTGCGTTGATCTGCGGCTTTACTTTTATGGAGGCTTCACATGACGGGAACAACTACGATTCTTGTGGCTGTTATTCTGTTCAGCGTGGTGCTGATTGCCTGGTTGACCATCCGCCCCTCCGTCACCGCCACCCGTGGCGGCA
>CAZXHW010001063.1:0-2593 GCA_964639915.1 uncultured Heliomicrobium sp. | reverse complement strand
GCCGCCGTCAGGCCAGCGCCGATCATGAAATTGCGGCGCGTCGGGGACAGCAGGTCGGCCCACTCTTGATCTTCTTCTGTGTTGTAGATGATTCTTTCTTCGTCTGACATTGAGTTGCTCCTTTGAATAAGTTTGTAAGCCCGCCTTTAGAATGCTGCCGTCGGCATGTTTTCGCCCGGCAAATTCGTCACAACGGAACGTTTTCTGTCAATAGACCCTGGAGAAAATCTCTGCACGCTACAACGTCTGCACTAAATCCAGAAGTGGAAGCAGCGAATCCGATTCGTGCTTTGGTCTGATCTTATCGTCCGCCTGGCGTTGATGGATGCGGTTATGCCAATACACAGGCATTCCGACATGGGTTGCGCCCGGCACGTCCGAGGCGGAGCCTGCGACAAACAGCACTTCTGCCGCTTCGTATCCCAACCGCTTCAGTGCCAGCCGATAGGTCTGCGGCTGCGGTTTGTAATAACCAGACTCTTCCGCTGTCACCACCACCGGAATCGCCACGCCAATGGTGGCGACAGCGATTCCGGCCAGTTCAATGGATGAGTTTGTCGCCACGGCAATCGGCATTCTTTCCGCGATTGCTTCCACCACCTGCCGCGTTTCGGGCCAGGGTTCCAGTGTGCTCCAGCATTGAATCAGCGCAGCGGCGTGTTCAGCAGCCAAGCCAACTTCTCTTGCGGATTCAGCAATGATCCCCTCGTAGGAACGATAAGGCCCTGCCTGGTACGTCAGCTCCAGGTATTTCTTTCGCCAGCGAGCGCCCATTTCCGCCGACCCTGCGACATGGTTCCAAAGCGACCAGGAATCCAGCAACGCTGTGTACAAGTCGAACATGACTGCTTTGTAGATGTCTCTTGGCATAACTTCGATTTGTGGTTGGCGCGCTATTTGGCGTAGCGCGCCGTCCCAATCTTAAAAACGCCACCGCACTGACATTTGCGCGCCGCGCGGTGATTGCGTGGCGGAATTGTATGTGCCGAATGTGGCCAGCGACGTGTTCGTTCCGTTCTGGAAAAACAACTTCGTGCCGTTGTTGGTGATATTGAAGAAATCCACCGCTGCCTCCAACGTCTGGTTTTCTTTAAGTTTGAATTCTTTGCCCAGACGCAGATTCAAGCGCGGCAAAGTGGGAAGTTGCAATTGACCCTGGCTGCGCGGACCAACCAGCCGTACCGTGGTAACCAGCGGATTGTTGACGACGCGGCCATTGGAAAGCGTCAGCGACGCGGGGCCATATTTCGTAACTTCGGGATCGGTCGCCGCCAGGGTTTTCGTCAGCGCCCCGCCAAAACTGCCCGATTGCAACGAATAAATCGCCGCCGCCGTGAAGCGCCAAGGCAGGTACACATTGCCATTCAACCGGAAGATGTGCGGGCGGGCCAGTTTGTTGTTCTCGAACCATTCGGCGGGATGCAGATAACCGCGTGTGTCGTCATAGGCCCAGCGGCCCCGTTCTGACTGCGCCTGATACGAGTAATTCGTGAAAATCGAATAACGCCCGCCAATGTTGCGGATCAAGCTGAATTGCAGGCTCTTGTAATAATTCGCAGTATTCTTCAGGTTCGTGCTTTGCGAGATCGCGTTTTGCGTCACGTCTTTGTAGCCACGGAACAATCCGCCTTCATAAATGATATTTGTATCAAGCAGTCCAATGGGTTCTTTGATGCGACTGTCCACATACCCCGCATCGAACACCAGTTTCCACGGCAATTGCCGTGTGTAGCTGATGTTGAAGGAGTCTTCGTAAGAAGCGTGCAGGTTCGGGTCAACCGTGCGATTGGTCACATTGATTTTGCCATCCAAACCGACAGCGGGTGTGACGCGGCGCGTTTCGTAAGAGCCATTCAGGTCGTTATCCCATTCATCAACGATTTCCGGTGTGCGCGAACCGAAGCTGGGCGCAGCCTGGACATAGATGATGTCGTGATAGCGGCCCCACGAGACGCGAATCACGTCACGTCCACTTTTGTTCAAGCTCCAGGCAGCACCAAAGCGCGGATCGGCTGACCAAGAGTTGACGCGCTGAATCTCAAATGAATCCACGCTTTGTTGCCGGTCAAAACGCGCACCGAAATTGAGTGTCAGGCGCGGATGGATTTGCCATTTGTCCTGACCGTAAAAACCGACCTGCCGCGTGATGCCAGCAATCGAAATGTATTGGGTTGGATTGCGGTATTGGCGGTGGAACGGCGCATAGCTGACGGCTCCGGTTTCACTGACGCGGCGGACTTCTTCCACCAAGCCAAGGCCGCTGCTGGGGTGAGTGTTTTGCGAATCAATGCGCGTGCGCGGTTTCACCTGAAAGCCGGCTTGAAAGGTGTGCTGGCCAAGCAAACCGCTCTTGGCGTAACTCAGATCCGCTGTGAAATCAAAATGATCGCGGACGCCCTTGCTGCCCGTGGCAAAACCAAACGCGCGGTTGCCGTATTGCAAAATCGTCGCTCCCGTTGCGCCAGCCAGATTGCCGCCGCTCAACACCGTCGCGGAAAAGCGCGTGACGGCGGGGTTTTCGCCGCCATTCATGGCGATGTCGCTGACGATTTTGCGGTAGCCGAATTGCGACGTGACCAACAGACGGGAGGTG
>CAZXHW010001062.1:0-2595 GCA_964639915.1 uncultured Heliomicrobium sp. | reverse complement strand
CAGGCGGTAGCCCGGTGTGGAGTGGTAGAGACAAGTTGTTCTTTTTCTTTAGCTATGAAGGCTTTCGGCAGCGAACACAGACGACACAAAACAACACGATTCCGGTCAATAACGACTTCCTGACGGGAACATTTAGATATGTCCGCCCAGACACCAATGCAGTGGAAACTGTCAATGTGCTTTCGTCGCTATCCGGTGTCGCGCTTGATCCAAAGGTGAAAAGCCTGATCCTGGATAAAGTTCCTTCCGCCTCGTTGGTAAACAATTACGACGTCGGGAATTCCACCGCAACTCGATTGCTGAACACCGCCGGCTATCGCTTTTTACAGAGCGACGTGAATGACCGCAATCAATACGGCTTCCGCTTTGATTATCAAGCAAATGAAAAGCATCGTTTCGAATTCATTCACACACGGTTCAAGGAAGTCGATGATCGTACTGACTTGGACGCCATCAACAAGCGCCCCAAAGTCTTTACTGAATCTGATGTCAAATTTTTCTCTGGTGCCTGGCGCTGGTCAGCCTCATCAAGGCTGAATAACGAGCTTCGTATTGGAGCCAACCTTGCTCCGGTGGCGTTCAATTCAAACGAAGATTTCACTGGCGTGATTTGGAGCGTTCCTTTCATTACGGCTCGTGAAGCAACCTTCCAGCCACAAGGACGTGATACCAGAACCTTCCAATATATTGACAATGCTTCGTTACTAGCAGGGTCTCACGCGCTGCAATTCGGTGGCAGCTTGCAACGCATCAAAGTGCAGCCTTACAACTATGCTGGACGTTTTCCCACGGTGAATTTTGGCTTTAGTGCGGCTGCGCCTGCGAATCTGGCACTGACCGCAGCCAACTTTCCCGGAAGCGCCATCAGTGCAACTGACTTGGCGAATGCGAATGCTTTACGCACCTTTCTGGGAGGCGTGATCTCTTCAGTTGGCCAAACCTTCCAGGTCAAAGATAAAACGTCAGGTTATGTTGCTGGTATTCCGAACATTCGTGATTTCCTGCTTGATAACTATTCGTTTTATGCGCAGGACAATTGGAAAATGAAACCCAATCTGAGCCTCCGCCTGGGCTTGAAGTGGGAATATTTTTCCCCGCTTAGAGAAGAAGCCAACTTGCAACTCCTGCCAGTTCTGACGGGTGGTGCGTCGGCGACATTGCTCAGCCAGAACGGAACACTGGATTTTGTGAAAGGTGAGTTTTACAACAAAGACCTCAACAATTTTGGACCTTCCGTCGGGTTTGCCTGGGACCCCTTCAAAGATGGTAAGACTTCGGTGCGCGCAGGTTACACAATGACCTTTGTGAACGAGGAAACCATTACAGTGGGGCGTACAGCTTCAACCAATAACGCTGGATTGTCTTCCACTGCGAACCTTTTGAACTTATACACTACCGTGAACGCCGGGGTTCCCGTCGTGGCTTCTCCGACTTTCAAGGTACCGCGCACTTACGCCGATCAATTGGCTTTGAGTTTGACCGGTGTGGCGCAAACTATTGACCCCAACATCAAACAACCGTACGTGCATCAGATCAGTCTGAGCTTTGAGCGGGAAGTGATGTGGGATATGGCGGTCGAAGCGCGTTACGTCAGTACCAGGGGCAGAGATGTTTGGCGTGGTATTGAGTTAAATCAGGCGCGTGTTGGCAACGACTTCTTGCAAGACTTCCTGCGCGCTCGCAGCAATGGTTTTATCGCACTTAACACCCCCGCCTCTACTGCAGGCTGCACTACGGCAACTTGTGGTGTTTTCAATCCTGCTTACAATGCGGCGTTGCCGGGGAGCCAACAACTTACTGTGTTGCCGAATTTTGGTGGCGGTCTGTTAACACAGGCAACGGCCAGAACTGCGATTCAGACGGGGGCTCCTGTTAGTCTGGCGAATTTTTATGTCACCTCCACAGCTAGCCGCCCGGCTGCTTTGGCGGCAGGTTTCCTTCCGAATCCCGGTATTTTTGGTGCTGGTTTGATCCTGAATGGTGGTACGACAGACTACCACGCACTCCAATTGGAGCTGCGGCGGCGCTTCAAAAACGGCATCTTTGCTCAGGCCAATTACACCCTTAGTAAAGTGCTGACGAATTCGCCGGGGACCTCGCAATCGCGCTTTGAGCCGTATGTTGACAATGCACGGCCAGAGATTGACAAGGTGCGTGCTGACTTCGACGTCACGCACGTTATCAATGCCAGCGCGATCTTTGAATTGCCGTTTGGTTCAGGGCATCGGTTCCTGAGCAATACGAATGGCATCATTGATCGGATCATTGGCGGATGGCAGGCGAGTTCGGTGATTCACTATCAAAGCGGTGCGCCCATTTCCATTACTTCCGGTCGTCAAACCTTTAGCAATACAGGCGTCAATCCTGCTAACTCCACACTGAATCGGAGTCAAATCAAAGACCTGTTTGGCATCATCAAACAGGCGGATGGTCGCGTGTATTACATTGACCCGAAAGTTATTGACTCTGCGACAGGACGTGCAGTTGGTGCAGATACCGTCAATAACGCTGCTGGATTCGCTGGCCAAGTATTTTTCCATCCCACGGCTGGCAATATCGGAACTTTACAAAGGTTGCAGTTTGACGGGCCGTCTC
>CAZXHW010001061.1:0-2595 GCA_964639915.1 uncultured Heliomicrobium sp. | reverse complement strand
GGCCACGGTAGGCATAACGGATGCTTGGCTTGATGGTTGTCGCGTTTGAAACGTTGTAACCAATGGCGATGCCACCATTGTTGTCCATTGCGGCGCTCCCCATCCAACGATAATCCGTCGTTGGCGCAAAGGTGCCTTGCTGACGTACGACAGGCGTCGCGCTGGAAATGGTTTGTCCCGTGGCGTTGCTCAATTCATACCAGCGAACGCCGCTGGCACTGTTTGCAGAAACCGAGTGATTGACCAATAACGCTTCCCGCGTGCCCAGGTTTCGATAGCTCAGACGATACATTAAACGATCCGCTAGTGAGTCTAGCTTTTGAGTCGTCCCTGGTTGTGGGATGCACGTACCACCGCTGCAGGCTCTGGTAAAGGCAGCTACGCCGGATATGTTGGTCGGTCCCGTTAACGTTCCCGTCCCGTTGGTCCAGTTAACCGTGAACTTCCAGAATTGCAGCGCGGTGGAGGAAATGCTGAGCAAAAAGTTTGGCGAATTCGCAGGGGGAAGCGCCGTGCCTTCTAAATCTGCCGGGAGCAAACTGCCATAGCTATTGCTGGTATTTGCGCAAACTTGTCTGGCGGTTGCGCCGATCAGCATCTTGTCACGTTCGAACGCGCAAACCTTGCTGCCGGAGAAAGTGCGTCCGCGCTTAAACATGTTGTACGTAATGTAGTAAGCGTTCGGCCAAACGCCCATCTTCGGGTAATCGTTGAAATCGGTTCCGTAAGAATAGGAGTAGCGATAATACGTTCCTGTCGGATCAGGACCAGTCGAAACGGCAACGCATTGTGTATAAGGCGTGCTGGAAACGGCAAACTGCGTCAGTACCCAACGGTTTGCCAACTGATCGTATTGCACAACCGGATCGCCATCGTTGCTGTTTTCGCACGCGCCGCCAAAGCCCTGCCAAACCACGTTGCCGTTTTTCGGAAAGCCGGGGACAAGAGTGAAGCTGGTGATGTTGTTACTTGCATCACGGCCCAGCGTGTAAATCGAATAACGAAGGTTGACCCATTGAACGTAATGATTTGGCCCCAAGTCTCCGGTTGTATCCGGCGGAGCTACGCGATAAGTCGGATCAATGGGAGTTCCTTCAGTAAAGGCTTTCGGACTCACTAATGCGGATGGCGAACCAAGGCTCTTTTCCGCCAGTGGATCATCGGTTTTCGGATTGGCATTGCCGACAGCGAACGGACGGCCAGGTTCAAAATCCTTGCCTCCGCGGGGGAGCAGTTGCTGGGTTTTGTTCGGATACATATCCCGCAATGCTCGCGGGCTGACGTCTACATGGTCGGGCAACGTCACTTCCGCTTGAGATGTGGGCGAATTGGAATTCCCTTGTCCTGAAACCATCAATGACAGGAATGGTGATACTGTCACGGCGCACAATAAAGCAGCAGCAAAAAGGGTTAACCTCTTAATCATTTTTCCTCCAATAGTGAATTGAAATCAAAACTACGTAACTTCAGCCCGTGGGTGGTTAATTTGAGATGCGAATAAGCCAATCAGTGGGGGAAGTCTGAACAGGCGGTTGCTTTGGGATGAATGGAATATACTACTGGCGATAGTATTTTGGAACGGCAAGAGGTCAGCTTAGTGTAATTGTTGCCAACAATTTGTATTGTGTTTTTATTGAGTTTGGTCAGCCTACAGGCTCAGATACCAGCGAAAGATGGGCGTCAGCAATACCAACAACGCTGCAGCGCCCAGGCATACGCCAAATGGCAGAGCGGTTTTCAGACCGTTCTGGCTGCGCCAAGCCAAAATCAATCCGATGACCGCGCCACCGATTGAACCCATCAACAGGGTACCAAACGCGCCTTGCCAGCCGAGGAATGCGCCGATGATGGCCATTAGTTTTACGTCTCCCAAGCCCATGCCTTCAGCTCCGCGAATGTAAAAGTATGCGGCCCTCAACCACCAGATAGGCATACTGCCGATTAACGCGGCAATGACAGCTCGCCACAAACCACCCAACGCGGAATCAAAAGCTTCGGGATGTTTGGGGGAAAGCCAAAGGACAAGCGCTACCCAAATCAGGCCAATCAGCAAGCCGAAAATCATCGCTGCGCGAATTGTTCGCTGATAACGACGCTCGGCTTGCTCTTCGGCGTCGGGGTTCACGGGATTGGCGGAGGTTTCATCATCGGTTTCTGGGGAAGTCGCGTTTGTGGCATCGGGATCGGGCTCTGCGTTCATGTCTTCCCATTCAAAGTATTTGTTGTAAAGGCGCAAATCCAGCCAATCCAGCAGCCAGAAGCTCGGCGCAGCCAGCGCAAACAGCAACCCGCCGACAATTGCCGAGCGGACAACATGAAAGCCCTGATTTTCCGAAACGAAAACGAACGAAAGGTCAAAACTATAACTGATGGGCTCTCCCCAGCCTGCTCGGACCGTTGCGGCTGCAAGCGCAAAGACTATCGCCGGGTAGGTAATGACATTGGGCAGCAGATGATGAAGCGCATCAATGAAAATCAAGGCGATGAGCACAGAGCAAAAAATCATTTCCAGCCCGGCTTCCCAGGTAAAGCCGGTTTTGTAGGCAACTGATGCGAAGAGAACCGCGGTCAGAAATTCCACCGCCGGATAACGCC
>CAZXHW010001060.1:0-2603 GCA_964639915.1 uncultured Heliomicrobium sp. | reverse complement strand
GTGTCGGATTTTGAAAAACCTGGCGCGTCTCGCCAACTTTGCCCGGTTTGGCGACCATCTTTTCCCATTCAAACACTGACGACGTCATCATTGGCGGAACGGGTTTCTCTTGCGGAGTCTGCGCGGCAATCGCCGACGTCTGCGTATTCCAAAGCTTGACGCATCCAAGCGTGACCGCGACGGCGAATGCA
Source organism: uncultured Heliomicrobium sp. (assembly GCA_964639915.1). GTDB lineage: Bacteria > Acidobacteriota > Blastocatellia > RBC074 > RBC074 > RBC074. Next base: position 2,412 of record CAZXHW010001060.1, on the reverse strand, counting down.
GCGACTAAAAAATCTCTGGCGGTGAGTTTCATCGGTGCTCCTTGTTGCTGGTTAGTACCGCGCGCGGTACTAACTCTGCGCGAGTTGTTCAAACAGGTTTTCCGCCAGAATCAAATCTTCCGGCGTGGTGATTTTGATGTTGTTGGGCGAGCCTTCGACGACGGCAACCGGCACGCCCAATCGTTCGACCAATAAAGAATCATCCGTTGTCAGCGCCGAAGGCAAGCCCGCTGCGCGAGCTTCCTGGTTTGCCTGCATCAACAGTTCATAGCGAAACGCCTGCGGAGTTTGTGCTCGCCAGATGCGGCGGCGATCAATTGTTTGCTGGATCAAACCATTTTCGACTTCCTTGATGGTATCGGTTGCGGGAAGCGCCAAAATTGCTGCGCCAACTTCTTTGGCTTTGGCGATGACGGCGCTGATTTGAGCCGACGTCACAAAAGGGCGAACCGCGTCGTGAACGGCTACGATTTCAGGCTGGAGCTCAGCGACTGCTTCCAGTGCATTCAGGATCGAATCGCTGCGTTCGGTTCCGCCGTTGACGTAAAAGATGGGTTTGATTGAACGAGCGCCTCGATTACGGCCGCGAAATTCGTCAATTCTGTCGGCTGGCAAAGCGACGGCGATGGCTCCGATGTTTTCGCAATCAAGGAATCGGCTGATGGTGTGCGCCAGAATTGGCGCTCCGGCAATTTCCAGAAACTGTTTCGGGATTTGTCCGCCAAGCCGTGATCCGCTGCCGGCGGCAGGAATGATTGCTACGTTCATTGGGAGTCAGTTGTTAGGAGATGGAGTTGGGGAAAGAAGTCCACCTCCTGTCTCCCAACTCCTAACTCCATTATTCGATTTCCGCTGTCGTTTCGTGTCCGGCAGGAATGGGCGTTGGACGCGAAGGCCGGTCACGGTAATCACGCGAATCGCGGTGGTCATTGCGTTCGGGTTTGGTGTCGTCCACACGCCCGAAAATCATTTTGCCCGCCGTGGTTTGCAGCACGCTGGTGACGATCATATCCACGTTTTTGCCGATCATTCGTCGAGCGTTATCCACAACCACCATCGTGCCGTCGTCCAAGTACGCCACGCCCTGGTTGTATTCCTTGCCTTCCTTCAAGACGAAAACCTTCATGATTTCGCCGGGCAGTACAACGGGTTTCAAGGCATTGGCCAGTTCGTTGATGTTCAGAACTTCAACGCCGCGCAAATGAGCGACCTTGTTCAGGTTGAAATCATTGGTAACGATTGGCGCGTTAAGCTGCTTGCCGAGTTCGATCAGTTTCAAATCAACTTCTTTGACTTGCGGGAAATCGGCTTCGTGAATTTGAACGTCCAAGCCCTGGTTTTTCTGAATACGTTGCAGAATGTCCAGACCGCGGCGGCCTCGATTGCGTTTGGCGGAATCGGACGAATCGGCAATCTGCTGCAATTCGCGCAGGACGAATTGCGGAATCAGAATTGTGCCTCCCATAAACCCGGCTTCGGCGATGTCTGCGACGCGCCCGTCAATGATGACGCTGGTGTCCAGAATCTTGTAGCCAAGCTTGGTTGTGCGGTCGCTGAGAATTCCGCCGAGCGCCGACAGATCCAGGTAATCACCTTTGGCCGCGCCGACCAGCAATCCGCAGTACGCCATGAACAGTGTCAGGGAAAGCGTCAGGAAGGATTTGACGGGCACATCCCATTGCTGCGCCGTAATCAGAAACCCCATCAGGCTGGCGCCAAAGATTCCCAGAATCGAGCCAGCCGCAGCCCCAATCAATGTTTTCAGCGAAGCCTGGCGGATGCGAAGCTCAAAGAAAATGATTCCGCTGGCCAATGCCGCTCCGAGGATTGCGGACAGCAGCCGCGATCCTCCGGGTAAACCAATCTGTTTTCCAACAACTTCAGGAATTGGCTGAATCAAGGCTCCGGCAATGACGAGAACCACTGTGAAGACGGTACGAATCAATAACATGTCTGCGTGCATAAAACATAAAACCTCAGTAGTAATAATCAGCAATTGCCGACGGTTGGCTTCTGTTGGGATATGAAATTATGAAACTTGAAGCAAACTGCCCTAAACTGCTGTCGAGTATTGAGTAGGAAGTTATCTGACGAGCCGGGATTCTAGCACGCGTAATTAGTGGCGTCACGCTTTCTACTACTGCTTTCAATTTCTTTAGCGAGTGCTCAGTTTCCAATGGAAGTTCGGATCAGTGCTCTAACAAGTACCTGACTGGTTAGAGCGTCGTGGCAAAACCGAAAGCCACATCAGCAAGCAATTCAAGCTGCTAATGTGGCTTTTGTCTTATCCGAATTTTGATGAGCGCTCAGTTTTTAGGCGCGTAATAGCCAGCCCGCGCGCGCGCCGCGTACCCGGTTTTTTTCACTTTCACCGTTAGTTTGCGAAACGTGCCATCGCGTTTTTCGTTGGTC
>CAZXHW010001059.1:0-2607 GCA_964639915.1 uncultured Heliomicrobium sp. | reverse complement strand
GGTGACTTCAGGCGAATTGCAGTCTGGAAAATCAGTCGTCAACCGTGATTCGCAAACGGATGCGCGCACGGCGTAATTCTATGAAAACACCTACTCGGTAAGTGGCGAACGAGCTTACATTGCCGTTCCACTGATGCGCGACGGCCAATGGGTTGCCTCGTTGTGGGTCAGCGATGACCGTCCGCGCAACTGGAGCGAACAGGAAATCGGAATGCTTGAATCTGTGGCCGAGCGTACCTGGCTGGCAGTGGAAAAACTGCGCGGTGAAATGGCGCTGCACGAATCGCAAGCGCATCTGCAATTGACGACAGAAGCCGCCCAAATCGGCACCTGGCAATGGAATATCAAAACCGGCGAACTTTTTTGGTCCGCCCTTCACAAAAAATTGTGGGGTTATAAAGCTTCATCTGACCCAATTTATTACGAAGCGTGGGCCAGGTTGGTGGACAGCGAGGATTTGAAGCAAGCGCAAGAAGCCATCGAAAAATGTCTGCAGGGGGAGGAAGAATACAATGTCGAATACCGCATCACGCCGCTGGGCACAACAGAAGTCCGCTGGATTCGCTCGACCGGGCGGGCTGTCTATAACGATTTGGGCGAAGCAGTTTCCATGCTCGGTGTTTCGTTCGATATCACGGAGCACAGACGAGTGGAAGAAGTTTTGCACCAGAGCGCTCAGCAACTTGCCTTGATCACTGACACGACGCCAGTTTTTATTGCGCGCTGTAACCGCGAAGAGCAATTCGTCTTTGTCAATAAACTCTATGCCGCGAGATTCGGACTGACTCCCGCAGAGTGCATCGGCAAACCAATTTCGGAAATTGTTGGCGAGAAAGCATACGAAAAATTCCGTCAATACGTCGAAATTGTTTTGCGAGGAGAGCCCGTTGAATTTGAAGTCGAACTTCCTTATTCGAGAATCGGCACCCACTTTACGCATGCCTCTTACGCACCGGAATTTGACTCAGATGGAAATGTTATTGGTTGGGTAGCGGCGATTACAGACATTACTGAGCGCAAGCAGGCTGAAACGGCGAGGGCGCGGTTGGCGGCCATCGTAGAATCGTCAGACGATGCCATCATCAGCAAAGATACTCAGGGGGTCATCACCAGTTGGAACAAAGGCGCGGAAAAGATGTTCGGCTACACCGCTGCGGAAGCTATTGGCCAGCCCGTCCTGATGCTGATTCCTGCAAGCCGCCTGAACGAGGAACCGGAAATTCTGGAAAAGATCAGGAACGGACAAACAATTGACCATTATGAAACCGTGCGGCGGCGCAAAGATGGAACTGAGATTGGTATTTCAATTACCGTTTCGCCGATTCGAGACGAAACCGGAAAAGTCATTGGAGCGTCGAAAATCGCCCGCGACATTACAGAGCGTCAGCAGGCGGAAGCAGAGCGCGACGCGTTGTTTTTGCGGGAACGAGAGGCGCGTGAAGAAGCTGAAACCCTCTACTACGTCGCGCGTAGCGTGGCTGGCGAACTGGATTTACAAAAGCTGGTTCAAACGATCACCGACGCCGGAACTAAGCTGACCGGCGCAAACTTCGGAGCTTTCTTTTACAACCTCACCAACGAGCAAGGCGAATCCTATGTGCTGTACACGCTTTCCGGCGCGCCGCGCGAAGCCTTTGAAAAATTCGGGCTTCCACGCAATACAGCAGTCTTTGAGCATACGTTTCGAGGTCGGGGCATCATTCGCAGCGACGACATTCTTCAGCATCCGGACTATGGCAAAAGCGCACCGCATTACGGAATGCCAAAAGGCCATCTTCCAGTGCGAAGCTATCTGGCAGTTCCGGTCACGTCACGCAGTGGCGAGGTTCTGGGCGGTCTGTTTTTCGGCCATTCTGAACCTGGTGTTTTCACCGAACGCGACGAACGCATCGGCGCTGGCATTGCCAGCCAGGCCGCTGTCGCGATTGATAATGCCCAGCTTTTTATGACTGTTCAAAAAGAGCTTGCGCAACGCAAACAGGCTGAAGAAGCGCTCCGTGAAACCGACCGGCGCAAAGACGAATTTCTGGCTATGCTTGCCCATGAACTGCGCAACCCGCTTGCGCCGATTCGAAATGCTGCGCAGGTGCTGAAACTGGTTGGTCCGGCGGATGCCAATCAGCGCTGGGCGCGCGAAGTGATCGAACGCCAAACGCAACATATGACGCGATTAGTAGACGACTTGCTCGACGTATCCCGAATCACACGCGGCAAAGTCACCCTGCAACGCGAACCCTTGAACCTGACGACGATCATCAATCGCGCGGTCGAAACCAGTCGCCCGCTGATTGATTCGCGCAAGCAATTGCTGACGATCACGCTTCCTGCGGAGGCGTTATACGTTGAAGGCGATCTGACGCGTCTGGTCCAGGTTGTGGGCAATTTGCTGAACAACGCGGCCAAATTCACTGAAGAAAGCGGACAGATTCATCTCGAAGTCACCCAAGAAGACGAGCAGGCGATTATTCGCGTCCGCGATAACGGAATCGGTTTGTCCGAAGACCTGATCCCGCATGTTTTTGATTTATTTACTCAGGCAGATCGTTCGCTGGACCGTTCGCAAGGCGGATTGGGCATTGGACTGACGCTTGTTCGCAACCTGGTGGA
>CAZXHW010001058.1:0-2612 GCA_964639915.1 uncultured Heliomicrobium sp. | reverse complement strand
CCGTCGGCATGCTGGGTGATGCCCATGGACCAGACGAAAATCGCCGTCTTCGCTTCGGCCAGCATCCGCGCGAATCGCAACATTTCTTCGCGGCTTGCGCCCGACGCAGCTTCCAGCAATTCCCACGATTGATCGCACAAACTGGCTTTTAACTCTTCAAAGCCCGTGGTGTGCAGAGCGATGAAGTCGTTGTCCGTCCAGTTGTTTTCAATCAGATGCTTCAGCACTCCGGCGATGAAGGCTTTGTCACCACCGGTGTGAACCTGGAAAAAATCGTCGGCTAACTTGGTTCCGAACAGTGCGCTTTCCGTCACCGAAGGAATCCAGTACCGCTCCAATCCCGGCTCGCGATATGGGTTGATGACGGCAACGCGAGTACCCTGCTGTTTGGCGTAATAAATGTATTTGGTCGTCACTGGCTGGTTGTTCGGCGTGTTGCTGCCGAAAAAGACCAGCAAGTCCGTGCCGATCCAGTCTTTGTACGAAACCGTCGAAGCTGCCACGCCGATGGATTGTTTCATCGCCACGGTCGAAGGCGCGTGGCAAATGCGCGCGGAATTATCCACGTTGTTTGTGCCCAGGAAGCGCGCGACCTTTTGGGCGACGTAATACGATTCGTTCGTCAGTCCGCGCGAAGTCAGGTAAAACGCGATTCGCTGCGGATCAACATCCCTTAGTCGCGAAGCCGCCAAATTCAACGCGTCATCCCAACCGATTCGCCGAAACCCTGTTTCCCCTTTTTGCCGCAACATCGGATACGGCAAGCGGCCAAGTTCGCGCAGTTCGGTAGCCGATATCCGAGAAAGCCGTTCGGCGTCATCGAGCAGCTTTACGTCCAAAGCGGGCGAGGTATTCAGCCGCATCAGCTCCAACCGAACCATGCACAGATGCACGCCGTCCATTGTGAAATCGTGAATGCCTGCCGTTCCGAGTGCGCAGCCGTCGCAAACGCCTTTCGTAAGTATGCGCCAGGCAAACGGCAATTGATCGCGATTGCGCCAGACGATTTTCGCCATGTCCAGATAATGGTTCGGCTTCACCTGGCCAATGCCGTTCGGCATCAGACTAACCCAGTTTGATTTGTTCCAACCGGCTTTCTTCATCAAATATTCATGCCTTGTGGCAATTAACAGTTGCCGCTCTTTGGTGATGGTGGTAAGTATGTCGCGCAGTCAGATTTTGGCTGCGACTTCACCCAAACTCAATTCAAGCTTTCGGATTATGGCGAAAAAAGAATTGCCGGTTCTTCAGGCAAACGGAACAGAAAAGGTTAGAAAGCCGCGCTTGCGGTATGACTGCGCAAAATGCCCTGGGTATTGTTGTTCGTATGACTGGATCAGAGTCTACAAACGCGACATACAGCGACTGGCCAAGCGCTTCAGCCTGACGTACGAACAAGCCGAAAAGAAATTCACTAAGTACGAAAAAGATTACAAGGCGCGCGTGCTGCGCCATCGCAAAGATCATATCTTCAAAAGCATGTGCATGTTCTTCGATCAGGAAAATCGGAACTGCACCGTCTACGAACATCGCCCAGCGACTTGCCGGGATTTTCCTGAAGAAACGACTTGCGGCTACTATACCTTTTTGACGTGGGAACGCGGACATCAGGACGACCCGGAATTTATCCCACTTCAAGTTTGATCTGTTCTTCTGACACTCGGATCAGCGCCGCGCTCAGTTCACGCTGGAATTCTTCGCACAGATGTTTCAGGTCAATCGTCAGCGCGTTGGCCGCCAGTTGCCGGTGGAAAGTAATCAAACCGATTCCATTGCCTTCTTCATCAGTCAACGGCAGGCTGAGCATCCAGCGGGGCGAAGTTTCATCCGACAACAGATTCCCATCCGACAGGCTTTCATCCAGTTCGGCGCTTTCTCGCCTCCAACTCCAAATCGTATGGCTGGCGCTGATTTGACCGATTGAAAATTGGCCGACGTTCAAATCCAGCACGGCATAATCGAATTCATTGGTTTCCAGCATCAATTCCAGGGCGGCAAAAAGCTGTGACGAGGTTTGAACTTTGCTCAAATCCTGGCTGGCACGGCGAACGCGGACATTGACGGCCAGTGAACGTCGGCGCTGTGTGACCCCTTTTCTGATCTGGCTGCCGAGTTCTGCAAATTCGGCGTAACGCAGCCGCTGCACTCCAAAAACGATTCCGACTCCCAGCACGAAAAACACGAGCGCCGCCAAACTGCGATGCGGGTTCAGCAGCATCAGCGCAAACAGGGCGAACAACCCGCAAACTCCATAAAGTAAGATCACGGCTTGCCGCTGGGTAAACCCCTGCTGCAAAAGTTTGTGGTGAATATGACCGCGATCTCCGGCCAGCAAGGATTGACCGCTGACAAAACGCCTGGCCAGCGACAATCCTGCTTCGGTCACCGGCAAACCAAACGAAACCAGCGGGATCGCAATCGCGACGATTGTTGATCCTTTCTGCGAGCCAGCCAGCGACAAAGCTGCCGCCATAAAGCCCAAAAACAAACTGCCCGAATCGCCCAAAAAGATCGTGGCCGGGTTGAAGTTGTATCGCAAAAAGCCCAGCGTTGCGCCGACCAGCACAATGCTCAGCAAACTGACGTCCGGGCGGCCCACCGCCAGCGAACAC
>CAZXHW010001057.1:0-2613 GCA_964639915.1 uncultured Heliomicrobium sp. | reverse complement strand
CGAGGAAATGATCAATGGCTGCGAAATGGATTTGCACGTCCACCGCTACGAGACATTCGAGCAGCTTTACCAATACTGTTACAGAGTCGCCAGCATTACCGGGTTGATGTGCATTGAGATTTTCACTTACGGATCGCCTCAAACCAGAGAGTACGCTGTGAACCTGGGAATCGCGCTTCAACTGACCAACATCCTGCGTGACATTAAGGAAGACGCTGACCGTGGCCGCTTTTATCTGCCGCAGGAAGATTTGCGAAGGTTTGGCTACAGCGAAAACGACCTGTTGAATTGCCGCGTCAATGACAACTTCCGAGCTTTGATGCGCTTTGAATGTGAACGCGCTAGAAGCTATTACCAAAAAGCTGAACAACTTTTGCCCCAAGGGGACGTTCCGACGCTGACGGCTGCATTGACCATGGGAAAGATTTACTTCCGGTTGCTGGAGCAAATTGAAAACGTCGGCTATGACGTTTTCAATCATCAGATTCGACTGCACAGGCCTGAGCGGTTTTACATTGCCTTGCGGGAATGGGCACGAGCAACGCAGCGCCGAGGCGAGGACGGAACGCAAAAATGAACCGCCTCCCTGTCGTTGTTATCGGTGGCGGATTTGCTGGCTTAGCTGCCGCTGTCCAATTGGCTGAACAAGGTGTAAGGGTACTTCTTCTGGAACGGCGAGCATTTCCAGGCGGTCGGGCTTATTCCTTCACTGACAAAACTACTGGCGACACCATTGATAACGGCCAGCATTTAATGATGGGCTGTTATCACCACACTTTGAGCTTTCTTGAGAAAATCGGCTCACTGTCAAAGCTTAAGTTTCAGCAAAACCCGCAAGTTGATTTTCTCAGTGAAACACCCAACGGCGAAGTCAGTCATGCCAGCTTCAAATGTCCATCGCTACCAGCGCCGCTGCACCTGTTAGCAGGATTGGCAAAACTGGACACCATTGGATGGCCAGATCGGCTCAAAGCATTGCGGGTTGGCTTGGAACTACGACGGCTGAATGGCAATCAAGTTTTGCTGGCTGACCTCACGGTTCGTGATTGGCTGACGCGGCTTGGCCAAACGGAAACCATGCAAAGCAAGTTTTGGGATTTGGTGGCCTTGGCGACATTGAATGAAACGCCGGATCGCGCTTCCGCCGATATGTTTGCCCGCGTGCTGGATCAGGCGTTTATGCACACTCGGCAAGATTCGACGATGGTGATTTCAAAAGTCGGCTTGAGCGAACTTTACACTGACGACGCTCGCCGATTTATCGAAGCTCGTGGTGGCCTAGTTCGCTTGAACGCCGAAGTCGAACAAATCGAATTTAACGGCGCACGCGCAATAGGCGTGAAGATGAAAAGCGGCGAACGAATTGAAGCTGATACTGTCATCAGCACAGTGCCTTATTTTGCGTTGGGGCGAATGCTTCCGCCGGAAATCGCCGCCAGTCCAAGCCTTAAACCTGCTCTGGAGTTCACATCAGCCCCGATTGTTTCCATCAATCTTTGGTACTCGAAACCGGTTACGGATGTTGAATTTGCAGGCTTGCTGGATTCGCGGGTCGAATGGGTTTTCAACAAAAACGCCATCTCAGGTGACAGCCGAAGCGGACTTCAGCATCTGGCGTTGGTTATCAGCGGCGCCCACGAAGCAGCCAAATTGAACAAAGAAGAATTGATCGCCCTGGCTGTCACCGAAATGGAACGTTTCTTTCCAGCAGCCAGAAGCCAGAAACCAGTTCATGCGTTTGTCATTCGCGAACACGACGCCACGCTTTCTCATACGGTTGGAACTGCACGGCTTCGCCCTTCACAAAAAACTGAATTCGAGAATTTCTTTTTAGCCGGGGACTGGACAGATACTGGCTTGCCCGCCACTATCGAAAGCGCAGTTTTCAGCGGCCAGGAATGCGCCAGACTCTATTTCAATAAATGACCGGCTTCATCAACGAATACTTTCTGCGACACCGTGTTGAGCCAGAGCGAATGGACATGCTCTGGGCACAAGGCTGGCGTCATTTCGGCGAGTACTTTTTTCGTTACTCGATTGCACATCACAACGATGGAGTGCAAACAGTGATTCCGCTGCGAATTGACCTGACCAAATTCCAACTTTCACGCAGCCAGAAACGCGCGTTGAGCCGAAATCGAGATTTAACAGTCACGGTTCGTCCGTCTTTCATTGACGAGTTCAAGAAGCAGCTTTTTCATCGGCACAAGCAGCGTTTTAATCATAATGTGCCCGATTCGATTCTGGACTTTATGTCGGACCGCCCGGCGGAAGTCCCCTGCACAAACCGAGAAATCGCGGTGTTTACAGATAAAAGGCTCATTGCCGCAAGCTTTTTAGATGTCGGCCAGGATTCGACTTCTTCTGTTTACGCAATGTTTGAGCCGACAGAATCGAAACGTAGCCTGGGTATTTTTATGATCCTGCAAGCGATCAATCACTCGCGCGAACTTGGCTGCCGGTATTACTATCCCGGCTACGCGTATCGCGGGCAGTCCTTTTACGATTACAAGAAAAATTTCGCTGGCCTGGAAGCCTACGACTGGCAAACTGGCTGGCAACCTTATCTACCCGACGAAGGAGAAACTGACGAATGAGCAAAATTCGCTGGGG
>CAZXHW010001056.1:0-2615 GCA_964639915.1 uncultured Heliomicrobium sp. | reverse complement strand
GGTTCCGCGCGCAGTAATGAAAACCGGAATGTTCAGCCGCTGGCCAATCAACGTCGCGGCATAACCGTCCGGATAAACGTAATGCGCATCAACCAGGTCAATTGGCTGTTCAGCATGAAGCCGCTGAACCGTTTCCCAAGCGCCGCGTGCCATCCAACTGCCATAAAAACTCATCCCGATTTTCGGCGTCACCAGGTAGCGCGGATGAAAGGTCTGTAAACCATCAATGACTTCCAATCGGGGCACGCGCGCCATTTGCTGCCAGCGAGCCAGCACCGCGCGCGACAGTACGCGGTTTGTATTTGGAAAATACGGTACGGGCGCGACGACGCGAACATTCACCCCATCCGGCTTCGCCATGGCCGCGACTCTATGTTTGACGAAAACGCCGAAGTTTGGCCGCTCCGAATTTGGCCAGAGCGTGGTGAAAGTAAGAATGTTCATTGCTGAAAAGTTCGCTGCCACATTCGGAACATCAACACCGTCCACAGGGGGCGCGAATAATCTCGCAAACCGGATTGATGTTGTCGCCAAAGCCTTAAAATTGCCATAGGTTCCAGCCAGCCATCATTTGCCGCCGAATCGAACAACAAGCTTTCAGACAGCTCGCGTAAATCCGCGCGCAACCATTCCGCCAATGGAACAACGAACCCTTGTTTTCGCCGATTCAAAACTTCCGGCGGCAGCAAACTGCTCATCGCGCGCTTAAAGATGTACTTGCCTTCGCGACCGCGCAGTTTGAGCGATGAAGGAATTCGCGAGGCCAGTTTCATCAATCGGTGATCCAGCAGCGGGCAGCGCACTTCCAGCGAAACGGCCATGCTGGCGCGATCCACTTTGGTCAGAATGTCGTCGGCCAGATAAAGCTTGATGTCTGCGTATTGCGCGCGGGAAATCGGATCGTCAGTTTTGGCTCGGCGGTAATGGTCAGCGAAAACTTCAAACGGATCATAACCTTGCAACTGCGCGCGAAGATCGCCGCTGAGCAAACCGTCACGTTCGTTCGCCATCGCTCCGTAGACCGAATTGAAGTAAGCCCGCGAAGGATTGAGCGATAGATTTCGCAGCGTGGCTTTTGCCCGAAGCGGTTGCGGCAACCAGTCGGCTTTTGGGTAAATGCTAGCCAGCACACCAAACAGCGGTTGCGCCGGAAAAGCTGCTCGCACGCGATTTTCCAGCGAATCGAATGCATAACGGCGGTAACCGGCGAAATGTTCGTCTCCACCGTCGCCCGACAAAGCCACGGTCACAAATTCGCGCGCAGCCTGGGAAACATAAAACGTCGGGATTGCGGAAGCGTCGGCAAACGGTTCGTCGAAATGCCAGGCCAGTTTTTCGATCACGCTGACTGCATCTGGCGTGACAATGCGTTCGTGATGCTCAGAGTTCAGGCTTTCGGCAAAGCGCCGAGCGTCTCCAGCTTCACTGAACTTTTCTTCGTTGAAACCGACTGTCGCCGTAACGACAGGCCGCGAATTGATGCGGTTCATCATCGCCGCAACCGCTGACGAATCCACTCCCGAAGACAAAAACGCGCCCAGAGGAACCTCGCTGATCAAACGGCCATCCACCGCCGAGCGAAATTCGTCCAGCAGCATCTCGCTCCATTCTGCTTCGCTGCGCTGTTCGGTTTGGCTGAAATCAATGTCCCAGTATTGACGCTCGCTTATCCCACTGGGAGTAACAATCAGGCAATGTCCGGCGCGCAGCTTTTTAGCTTGGCTGTAAATTGTTTTCGGAGCGGGAACGAATTGGTAAGAGAAGTAATCAGCAACCGCCAGCGGATCAACATCGCGCGGCATCGCCGGATGCTCCAGCAATGCTTTTAGCTCAGAGCCAAAAATCAACGCGCCGCCGACGTCGGCAAAATACAGCGGCTTTTTGCCCACACGATCGCGCGCCAAGAGCAGCTTTTGCTCGCGTGCATCCCAAATCGCAAAGGCAAACATCCCGCGCAACTGTTCAACACAGGCTTCGCCAAATTCCTCGTACAGGTGAACGATGGTTTCGGTGTCAGAGTTTGTTCGCAACTGATGGCCGCGAGCTTCAACCAGCTTGGCGAGTTCACGGTAGTTGTAAATTTCTCCATTGAAGACAATTGCCACCGAACCGTCTTCATTGAAAATTGGCTGGCGACCTCCGGCCACATCCATGATCGAAAGCCTGCGATGCCCAAGCCCAATTCTACCGCCGACATAAAAACCTTCATCGTCCGGCCCACGATGAACGAGCGCCCCAGTCATTCGCCGCAAGACAGATTCACTGACCGGCTGATCGTTCTGATAATTGTAGATTCCAGCAATTCCACACACGGCGGCACTTTAACTCAAGCTCCTTTGTCTTGCGAAGAAAGGTATAGTGCCACTAAGCTTACCGTGCTCAACTAGGAGGCAGTTATGCAAGTTTTGAAGTCAGATACCCTACCAATCACAATTGATCCTGAGACCTTAGGGGGTACCCCGGTCTTTCGCGGCACACGTGTTCCCGTCAAAACCTTTTTTGACTACATTCGGTGGGGCTACTCGCTGGATGAGTTTTTCGATTGTTTCCCTTCCGTTACGCGCGAAGCAGCGAGGGAAATTTTGTCTGAAGCTGAGCAGACAGTTCTACAAAAA
>CAZXHW010001055.1:0-2617 GCA_964639915.1 uncultured Heliomicrobium sp. | reverse complement strand
GCGCGCGGCTTTTTGCCGTACAGCCCAGCGGATCGAAAACGCCGTCAGCGGATTTTCTTCGTTCGGGTCTGATCCGATCAGCAAAATCACGTCCGCGCTTTGAATGTGCTCTTGCGTCGCAATCGTTGGCACGCCATTACGGAAGAACGATGCCAGATCCACTTCGTCATCGTCGTGGTAATAATCAGCGTGTTTGGTTTCCAGAACCTCATCGGCAAATCGGCGAAGCGCATGTTGATCTTCGTTCAGCAATCGCGCAGCGCTGATCACGCCAATGCTCTGCCCACCGTTCGCGGCTTTGACCTCGCCGAGTTTCTGGGCAACAACGCTCAGCGCCTCGTCCCAGGTTGTCGGAATCAAATGCTCGCCTCTGCGAATCATCGGGCGATCAACACGTTCTTTGCTATGAACAAAATCAACCGTGTAACGTCCGAGCGAACACAGGAAATCGTGATTGATTCCACCTGCCGTGCGGCCACGGCCATCGCGGGCAACCGCGCGAATCAGTTTTTCACTGCGGGTTCCGGCCAGAATCGAACAGCCGTCAGAACAGAAATTGCAAACCGTCGCCGTCTGCTTCAAATCCCAGGGACGCGCAACATATTTGTAAGGCACGTGCAGCAAGGTTCCGGTCGGACAGACATCCACACAGTTTCCGCAATCCGAACATTCCACCCAACCGCCGAAGGCGCTGATCAACGTTGCAGAGCCTCGGTTAATGGTTGTGATTGCGTTTTCATCCATCCATTCTTCACAAACGCGTGTGCAACGTTTGCAGGTAACGCAGCGTTGCGGATCGTTGTAAATGAACGGCGAAATCTGGCGTTCCAGGTAATTTTCCTTGTCTTCAAACTGCGAGCGCGTGCGATCTTCGCCGAATCCGTAGGTCTGATCCTGCAGCTCGCACTCGCCTGCGCGGTCGCATACAGGGCAATCCACCGGATGGTTCGACAACAGAAATTCGATCATCGCCGTGCGTGTCTCTTCGACCTCTGGCGATTCCGTGGTGACAACCATCCCATCCGTTACCGGCATCGTGCATGCGGTTTGCAGCTTGGGAATTTTCGGATTGTCCACGCGCACAACGCACATGCGGCATGAAGCCTGTGGCGTCAGCCCACGGTGGTGACAAAAGCGCGGCAAATAAACGCCGTTCATTTCGCACGCTTCGATCAGCAGCTCGCCTTTCGGCGCGGTCATTTCCTGTCCGTTGATTGTTAGCTTGACTGTTTCCATAAGATTTATTGCCAGTCCGGCAGATTCAGGGGGCGCTCCTTTGCATTGTCCCGCCTTCGTGAAAAATGTGAGACAGGATGCCCAGAATTCTTCCAACCTGCGGCAAATAGTATTCCGTGCGGTCAACGAAGACTGTCTGGCCTTCGAGTTTCAAAAACTTCCAGATGCTTCCTGCTGTAACCGCGCCATAAATCACCTTCAAATTCGCCTCTTCGCGTTCGTTGAAGATGCGCGCGGCAACCATCTGGGCGATGCAGGGAGCAATCGCGGCATTGACGTCTTCCTTTTGCGAGCCAACGATGACCAGCGATGGTAACGTCAGCATCAACTGTTCCGATGACCTCGAAAAGATGAAATCGCAGGTCCCAGTCAGCCCTTGTTCCGGCGCGACATCAAATTCGACTCCGGAAAACAGACTGACCCGCCGCTGCGTCAGCCTTCGCGCCTCGACCAAAATCGGCGCAATAATCATTTCCGAGCGCGCTTTCTGCGTTCCGATCGTTAAGCCCAACGGAACCATTTCATTCAGCCAGGCCTGCAAAAGTTCGCTGACTTTTGCGTCACCGACCTTGGCAAAAAGATCGCTCTGTTCTTCGGTTTTCAATGAAAACGTTTGCTTGACACTCTTTAAGTTGAAATCGCTATAAGCCATGCACGTACTACCTCACGGCTGCCTCGCCGCCTTTATAGATAAAGCTTTGGGGGCGAATTGCGAATTGTTGCTCGGCAGACACTGATCCTGCACGAGGCTTCTACGACTTAATGCTTCAGTTTAACCAAACGCTGACAATGCTTGCTTTACGCTGCTGGATCTTTCTGGCGCGTTTTTGATACCGCAGCCATAATCCCCAAGCCAATCACTATAACGACGCCAATGGTGATCCAAGTCTGGCTGATTCCCAGACGGCTTGCGCCGTAGGCAAGCCCAAGCACAACAAACAAAAGTCCGAGCATATAGAGCATGAAATTCATAGTGTTCTCCCTTCAAAACGATAAAGGCGCGCCTGGGGAGAACGCGTCGAATTAGTCGAGGCAAAACCTTACAACTAGTCGGCAGCTTTTTGAATATGCACTAAATTATGCTTGATACGTCGTTCGAAATCTTCACGGAACTTTTTGATCGCTGATTGTACTGGCATTGCCGCTGCATCGCCCAGCGCGCAAAAGCTCTTGCCAAGAATCTTGTCCGCCAGATCGTAAAGCAATTCAATGTCTCCTGGCTTGCCTTCGTAACGCTTCATCCGTTCGAAGACCTTGTACAGCCAGCGCGTGCCCTCTCGGCAAGGCGTACACCATCCGCACGATTCATGTTTGTAGAAGTGCGTCAGGTTCATGGTGCTTTCAAAGATGTCCGCCGTTTCGTCCATCACGATCACGCCGC
>CAZXHW010001054.1:0-2634 GCA_964639915.1 uncultured Heliomicrobium sp. | reverse complement strand
TTGTCACTTTATTAACCTTTTACCTTGGCTGTATTTAATAGGCCTTTTTGCTCTCACTCTGCAACTTTTCAGGCGGCTTGGCGTTCTAGAAATACGGGTGAACCTCCTGAAATGGCGGTCATCGTAGGTCCTGGGGTGGGTTCTTACGACGGCCGCCATATTTTTATTTAAAGCTCGATTAACAGTTCAATGGCCCAGCTTCTGGTTAACAATCGCCAGAAATTTAACCAGCTTGGCGCTTCGTTTTGAGATGGCGATTTGAGCCGCAACTGTTCTGGGCCTGGATTTTGAACCTGCCGTTTCGTCATCGGCCGGAGCTTCACTATCGTCGTATTCAATGCCGTCGTTGTATTCGGCAGCAGCATCTTTGATAGATTTGTCGTCAAGAAGTTCTGCCAATGTCGAGACGAGTTCTTCTGCCATTGGAGGCGCTTCGGCGGCAATCTTTTGCAATTGAGCGGCAAGATAAGGCACTAGCCGTTGGCTATCCCAGGCTTTTACCAAATTGACCAGTTGCAAATCTTCGCCCGACAGTTCGTCAATGCTGAACAGCACATTTGACACGCGAGCCTTCTGTTCCTTCGTCATCAGCGAATAAAGATTATTCGAAACTTCTTCTTCGGGCGTGGATTCTTCGGCATCTTTCGACTTGGAAGCCTCAACTTCCTGGGCGATTTCAGCCGCTACCGATTGATGCGGTTGCTCAGTTTTTTCATCCTCATCGGTTTCTTCATCCAAATTATCCGGCCTGTTCATTTCCCGTTCCAGATCAAACACGCCGTCCCAGCGAGTCGCACGCTCCTCTATGCAACGCACCAACCACTCAACCAATTCAAGCTGGTTTGGCTGCTCAATCGCCAGAATGGAATTTAGTTCTTCTATTCTCAGCCGATAAGTCCCCAACTCCGCATCGTTCAACTTTCTGATTGAGCGAGACCAGTCATTCGCTTCAAAACCATCAATCGGTTTGTCGTCTTCCGATCGTCGCTGGTCTAGAAACACCAGTAAACGGTCCCCGGGTTTCAACTCCTCTTTCTCATGCTCGGAAACCCAGTTATAAAGCGGAACAGTGCGCTGTTGTGTGTCACCTTTCAAGATCGAAGAAATCTGTAATTCTGTTCGTATCTGTTTCGCTCCTTCTTCAGTTTTGGCAACTTTGGATTTACCCACGGTGACGATGGCGATGAGTTCGCTGTCACGATACAGGTTCAGCAAGGTTGCCGGAGGCGAAATCACCACGCCGCTAGTCACTCCATCAAAACGAATATCCATGGTTGCCGTTACTGGCGTTTCCGTGTTGGCAATCACACGCACATCAGTCAGGACCGTGGTTCGAAATCCCTGGAATTCAAGTGTGAGCGTGTACGTTCCGGGAACCAAGCCCGTGAACCGGAAACTGCCTTCAGAGGAAGAATTTGTCGTCAGTTGCTGAGAATTTGGAAGAATCAGGGTTACTTTTACATTGGCGATAACTGCTTGCTGCGGGTCAACGACCGTGCCGACAAGCGAAGAGGTTTCGTCAGAACCAGGTTTTTCGGTCTTATCATTCTGTTTGTCTTTGTTCGATTGAGGGGCTGCGACCTCGCCCTGTTTGATGACCATCTGTTGAGCCGAAGCGGGAACGCACAAGCTCAGCACTGTAGCAACAGCAGCGCTGAGCACCGGCAAGTTCAAGCGGCGACCGGAATACGCTGGCAGCGGTGGCTCCGCCATTACCATCGAACCGTCTTCGCGCCGGGTAATTCGCGCGCAAAGGTTTCCTTGATTCACCGCTGTGACGGCTTCAATCTGGTGCCGGGTCATCTGCGAAAAATCAAAAACGTATTTGCTGCATTCGGAGCAAAATCGTTTTTGAGCAGTGCCGGTCATCTGTTCCCAACTGGCAGAACACGGCTTGGCGACGTTTAGCAGATCGAGCTTTGATTTTCTTGCAGACACACTCCACCTCCTGATTGGCAATTCGGGGCTGATCATGAATTTGACGCTGCTGGTTGACGCAAACAGCGCCGGTTTTGTTCCTGTTGCAAAGCTAGCAAGTGCTGAGAACTATAATTGAAATCATCTGAGCGGCTGGCCGGAGTTGGTGGCCACCGAAAACTTGAACGCCTTCGGAATGCGCGCTTGCAGAGTTTTATTTGACTGCACATTGTCTTGCCGTATTCGGCCAGCAAAGGTAAAGTGCCGTTTCGATCAAACCTAGAGATTTTCCATCCGCCAAACTATTGAATGCAAAAATGACCGCTGGCCAAACAGACGGTTAGAACGCAGTTTGCCGGAGAAACAGTAGGAGTCCATCATCAATGCAAATTAGTGGCAGCACGTTTTTAGTTTCAGGTGGCGCATCCGGTCTGGGCGGTGCGACTTCGCGCTTGCTGGCGGAAAGCGGCGCAAATGTTGTTGTTGCAGACATCAACAAAGACAAAGGTGCAGCGCTGGTGACGGAGCTTGGCGCAAACACTCGCTTTGTGGAATGCAATGTCAGTGATGAAGCCAGTGTGAGTGCGGCACTCGCCGTAGCCGTATCCAACTTCGGCAGTTTGAATGGCGCAATTAACTGCGCGGGCATCGGTGTCGCGGAAAAAACTGTTGGCAAAGACGGCCCGCATTCGCTGGCCTCGTTCAAACGCGTGATCG
>CAZXHW010001053.1:0-2638 GCA_964639915.1 uncultured Heliomicrobium sp. | reverse complement strand
TACCGGGCTTCTTAGTAATCTTCGTCGTATCTTTACCCTCAGAAAACTCATTCAAGCTACTTCGCCGAATGTCATTATTAGTTTTTTGACTAGAACAAACGTGCGCGTTTTGCTAGCAACGGCGGGAATCAGTGTGCCGGTGATTGTATCTGAGCGAAGCGATCCTTTTTTAGCTCAGCCAGGGAGAGTATGGAAAGTGCTTACACGATTTACTTATCCGCTGGCGGCTCGCCTTACTGTATTTACTACGCACGCAGCGAATTATTATCCGCTTTCGCTCAGACGAAAAGTTAAGGTGATCTCTAACCCGGTAACTTCATCACCGTCACAGGTTGTACTCCAGGAAGGAAGCTATCGCCTGGTTGCTGTAGGGCGACTGGAGTATGTAAAGGGATTCGACTTATTACTGAAAGCGTTCGCTCTTGTGCGGCAAAAGTACCCTGCTGCCACGCTAACGATTTGGGGCGAAGGTAGCCAGCGGCAAGCATTGGAAAGATTACGGATGGCGTTGAATTTAACCGACAGCGTTTTTTTGCCTGGCCTTACGCAAGATGTAGCGACAGCCTTGCTGAGCGCCGACTTGTTCGTGCAGGCTTCGCGCTGGGAAGGGTTTGGCAATGCTTTGTGCGAGGCAATGGCTGTTGGATTGCCTGTAATCTCGACGGCCTGTAGCGGGCCACAAGAAATTATTCGTGATGGTATTGATGGGCGGTTAGTGCCAGTCGAAAACATAAACACCTTAGCCCAGACGATCTTGGAATTATTACAAGACTTTCCCCAGCGCCAGTTGCTTGCTCGCAATGCGCCGGCGATTACCGAACGATTTGCCCTACCAGATATTATGAACCAGTGGGAAATGTTAGTTGCAGAAGTTACTGAAAAAGCCAATGACTAATCCTTCACCTTATAAGCGTAGCCCCGCAAGGGAAATAGATGCCGACTCCCCAAGTTGCAACTTCTTCTCATAGCCTGGTGTATTCATTTTGCCGACTCTTATGGCGCGATTTAGGATTACAACGTGTTCCCTACCTTCGTAGTTTGTGGGCGTTCTTTATTCGCCTTTGGTTAATCTGTCGCAAGAACCCGGCACAAGATCACACCTATTTCAATCAAGTCTATAGTAACAAAACTAATCCGTGGAGTTACCACCTCGAAGTTCAGCAGGAACGCTATCGCAGTGCGTTGGAGTTTTTAGATGAGGTGGAGCTAGCGGGAAAGATTCCACGCGTCCTGGAAATTGGTTGTAGTGAAGGTGCCTTTACACAGCTTCTGGCCCTGCGTTGCGATTCATTGCTGGCCCTGGACATCTCTTCCGTCGCCTTGGAGCGGGCGCAAGAACGATGCAGCGAACTGCGGCAAGTACAATTTCACGAATGGAACTTAAGCCAAGACCCAGCGCCGGGCGTCTTCGATGTGATTACCGTGATGGATGTGCTCGAATATTATCACTCGCCCGCAGCCTTGCGCGCGGCGCGTGACAAGATCGTAGCGATGCTGGTTCCCGGCGGGTATTTGTTAGTGACCACTTCCAAAGCGCGTGACTTTATCGAAAGCTCACGTTGGGCACGTTGGTTGTATTGTGGCTCGCACCTGCTGGCCTGTTTGGCGGAGCATCCCGATTTGATTACGTGCAAGACGGCAGAGAGGGAAATTCATGCGCAGGCGCTGTTCCGCAAGAAGCCTGCACATTCATAGTTACTGTGTGATGAAAGCTCGCTACCTGCTGCGGTTCGATGACATCTGCCCAACGATGAACTGGGCGGTGTGGAATGAAGTCGAAGCGATTTTGCAGCGCCATCAAGTTCACCCGTTGCTGGCTGTTGTGCCCGACAATCAAGACCTGGAATTGCAATGCGCCGCGCCCGCGCCGGATTTTTGGGAGCGGGTGCGTGGTTGGCAGACACACGGTTGGAGCATTGCACTGCACGGTTTTCAGCATAGGTTCGTTACGAAAGAAGCCGGATTGATTGGGTTGAATCGCTTCAGTGAATTTGCTGGCTTGTCCGCTTCTGCGCAGCAGGAACGGCTGACACAGGCGCTCGCTATTTTTCAGCGTGAGAAGGTCGTCGCCGACGCGTGGTCAGCGCCCGCGCATTCGTTCGATCAGGTGACGTTGCAATGCCTGGCCGCCGCCGGATTGCGCACGATCAGTGATGGCTTGTTTCTCTTGCCGCAAACCGATGCCGCAGGCTTTTTCTGGTTGCCGCAACAGCTTTCGGATTTTCGTTCCTTTCCGTTCGGGGTGTTCACGATCTGCCTGCACACCAATCAATGGGATCGCGCACGCGTCCGCAGCTTTGAGCAGAAGGTGATCGCTTATCGCGCGCGCCTCACGAGCTTACAGGAACTCCGTAGTGTTTATGGCAAGCGTCATTCGCTTTTCAGCGCAGTGACACTGACGAAGTGGGGCAGTCCCGCAGTACGGCTGAAACAGCGGTTGCGCTTGCGCAGTCGGTTTTTCGCTACTGAAACCATCAGCCAGGGAATGGCGCGGTGAAAATTACGTTTCTGGTGCGGGCGCTCAACCTTGGTGGCGCGCAAAGTCAAATGGTGATGCTGGCGCGGGAGCTTCAGCAACGAGGGCATCAGATCAACGTGATCGCGTTTTATGATGGCGTTCATAAACAGGCGTTGCTGG
>CAZXHW010001052.1:0-2642 GCA_964639915.1 uncultured Heliomicrobium sp. | reverse complement strand
GTTCTTCCCGCCACGTTTGAACCATTCAGCAAACTTCTTCAGTCCAGCTTCCACAGGAGTGGTTGGTTTGTATCCCAACAATCGAGCCGCTTTACTGATGTCCGCGTGCGTGCGCGGCATGTCTCCCGGTTGGGCCGGTTGTCGGTCAATGATGGCTTTCTGGCCGAGCGCGTTTTCCAATAATTCAATCATCTGATTGACAGTCACAGTTGCCGATTCGCCCAGGTTGATTACTTCAAACGGAGTTGCAGTGTATTCAGCGGCTGCCAGCACTCCTTGCAGAATGTCATCAATGTACGTGAAATCGCGTTCAGCAAGTCCGTCTCCAAAGACCGGGATTGGACGATTGCTGGAAATTAGCCTGGCAAATTTATGAATTGCCAGATCAGGCCGTTGCCGCGGACCATAAACCGTGAAAAACCGTAAGCAAGTAATGTTGATTCCGTGCAGGTAGCTGAAAGTATTACAAAGCAATTCACCCGCCGCCTTAGTCGCCGCATAAGGGGAGATTGGTGCAAGCGGGGCATCTTCTCTGAAAGGTGGCGTAGCTGCCAAACCGTAAACCGAACTGGAAGAGCCGAAAACGAATTTTTTAATGCCATTTTTTTGCGCCAGATCCAGCAAGTTGACGGTTCCAGCGATGTTCACTTCTTCATAACCGCGCGGGTCGGCGACCGAAGGACGAACGCCAGCTTTAGCAGCCAGATGAATGATGACGTCAAAATATTCTTCGGAAAAAACCTGGCGAAGTTGGTTGAAATTGCGTATGTCAGCTTCGACCAGGCGGTAGGCGGGATGATGCAGGTGATTTTCTATGTTCGAGCGTTTGGTATGTTGATCGTAAAACTCGTCGAAATTGTCTACGACAGTGACCCTGGCAGGATTTTGAGTCAGTAACCGATCTACAAGATGGGAACCGATGAAGCCCGCACCGCCCGTAACCAAAAAGCGTTTCTTACTCATAGCGACGGACTTATAACATATCTGGCATAATTTGACTGTTCGCTTTCGGAAAGTTTTTCTTCGTATATCTGAAACCTTCAAGGCCATCGTTGCACTTACCCAGCGAAACAGAAATGAGTGGCGCGCGGTGAGAAATTATGAGAAGTCTGGCTTCGAAGCTGCGAGAAGGTTGGTCCGAAAGTCTGAATACCGAGTCAGAGAGAAGAGATCAAAGGGAGAAGATGGCGTTTTCGGAAATATCCCCGGGCGTGGTGGAACTCGCCAAGTTCGGCGACGAAGAAGCTTTTCATCTGATCTTCAACCGATATGGCCGCCCGGTTCTCAGCTTCATCAACCATCACGTTCAGAACAGAGAACTGGCTGAAGAACTCGCCCAGGAAACTTTTGTCCGCGCGTATCGGAATCTGGGTGGTTTGCGGGATGATCTGCGGCTTTCGACCTGGCTCTTTGGCATTGCGCGAAACGTTGTCCGCGAATCGTCCAGACAAACGCGAAAGGACGAACGGAAAGTTGGCCTGGACGAGCCGGAAAGTATGAAGCTGGAATCGGGATTTGTTTTGCCGGAAGGAAGCATGCTGGACAGGGAATTGACTGAAACGATTCACAAGGCACTGGCAGAGTTGGATGACGACAAGCGAATCGTTTTCAGTCTGAAGATTTTTCACGAAAAGAGCTACGAAGAGATCAGTTCGATTACAGGCCATTCGATTGGCAAGCTCAAAACCGATCTTCATCGAGCGCGCGCTGAAATGCGAAAGAGGCTTGAACCATATTTAGCTGTGTAGTGTTAGTTTCAACCTAACACCTGAAACCTGGCACCTGAATTATGAATTGCGAACGTTGCCAAAATGAGTTGGAAGATTTTTTGTACGGCGAACTGACCGGGCGCCTTGCTGCTGAAGTGCGCCAGCATCTGGCTGGCTGTATGGGCTGTGAAGCGGAGCGTGACAGGTTAGAGAGCGAAAACGCTTTGTTCGCTGAGTTTTACGAACAGACGGCAATTGATCCGGCGGCGGAAACCTGGGAAGCCATTCGCTCTAGAATTGCGCCGGAACTGGTTCAGCAAGTTCGAAAAGAGAAACCGTCACGTTGGCAGGCAATGTTTGGTTGGTTGTTGGTTCCATCCTTGGCAAGGCAAGCAGCCCTGGCGATTTTGCTGATTGCTGTTTCTGTCGTGGCAACGATGTGGTTGATGCGGCGGGATGATAAGGACAGATCAGTTGTTGCGGTGAACCCTTCGCCAACGGCGTCGCCGCAAAGTGCGACTCCGGAACCGACTCCGATGCCAAAAAACGAATTGGCGCAGGTCGAACCGGTCAAACCGAAGCCGCAAACCCCGCGCGAAGTGGTTCCCGCTCGCCAATTAAGTGACAATGAATTGCTGGCGCAGCAACTGGTCCGAGCTGAGCGAGAATACCAATCGGCGATTAAGTTACTCGATCGAGCGGTTGCCAAACGTCGCATTGAAATTGAGCCGGAAGCTTTCAAAAAGTACGAAAGCAGTTTGGCACTAATTGATAGTTCGATTGCCCAGAGCAAGCGCGCTCTGCGGGAACTGCCGAACGATACGGCTGCCGGACAATTTCTGCTGGCGGCTTATGCCAGAAAAGTTGAGTTAATGCAGGAGATTGCTTTGCAGTAAAGGTGATCAGTGACGGAGACACAGAGAAACGATGATT
>CAZXHW010001051.1:0-2642 GCA_964639915.1 uncultured Heliomicrobium sp. | reverse complement strand
AACAACCGCGTCATCGTCGGTTCCAGCGACGATCTGTTGAAGCGAGAAATGACCGTCAACCGAGTCAACTGGATCGCCATTGAAGATTTAATAGATCCGGTTCGCGTACAAGTCAAAATCCGTTCGCGCGCCGAAGAAGCACCAGCGACTTTGACAAAAACCGAAGATGGCTCGGTGCTGGTGACTTTTGACGAAGCTCAACGCGCCGTTACGCCTGGGCAGGCTGCGGTGTTTTACGATGGAGACATTGTTGTCGGCGGCGGATGGATTGTTTGAAGGAGAAGCATGGAACAGACAATACAATTCGAAACAACTGTGGAATCTGACGGTAAACTCCTATTAGACAATTTGCCATTCAAAGCAGGTGAGTCAGTCGAAGTGACTATACGCACGCCACGGTTGACGCAACGCAGACCTTTCGGATTATGTGCCGGTGAGTTTGTAGTGCCCGACGATTTTGACGATCCTCTGCCCGAAGACATTCTTCGAGACTTTGAAGGCCAATGAAGCTACTCCTCGATACACATATTTTTCTCTGGTTTATTAGTGGCAATAACCAGTTATGCCAGGATATGCGCGAGGCAATTGAAGATGCCACCAACGAAGTTTACCTCAGCTCGATTTCCATTTGGGAAGCAATGGTCAAATACCAGCTCGGTAAATTGCCATTGCCTCAACCTCCGGAAATTTATTTGCCGCTCCAGCGCCAAAGACATTCCATTGCCAGCTTGCCACTGGACGAATTAAGCGTCATTCAACTTGCCAAATTACCTCCAATTCATCGTGACCCGTTTGATCGAATGCTGATTTGTCAGGCGATTCAACACAAGCTGACTGTTGTTACGGTAGATCATATTTTCCCAAACTATCCCATCAATCTTTTCTGATAACAGCGCTTCTTTATGAGCAATCCTTCCCTACAACTTTCCACAGACGAAATGCGTCAGCTTGGCTATCGCGTAGTTGACCAAATAATCGAGTATTACCAAACCATTGCCGACAAACCGGTGATGCGTGTATCACCACGCACTGAGCTTGAAGCACGTTTGCGCGAACCGCTGCCGGAACAGCCAAGCGATCCGAATTCCCTGCTTGAAGTTTTGCAGCGCGATGTTTGGTCAAACATCGGCAACGTCATCCATCCGCGTTTTTTCGCGTTTATTCCCAGTCCGAGCAATTTCGTCAGCGTAATGGCGGATACGCTCGCTTCCGGCTTCAATCCATTTGCCGGAAACTGGCTGGAAGCTGCCGGTCCGACACAGATCGAACTGGTGACGATTGATTGGCTGCGGCAGATGTGCGGTTTGCCTGAAACGGCTGGCGGACTGTTTGTTTCTGGTGGTTCGATGGCGAACCTGACGGCGCTGGCGGCAGCCAAGCAGGTGAAGCTCGACAATAAAATCGAAAATGCTGTCGTGTACTTTTCCGATCAAACACATTCTTCGCTGGAAAAGGCGCTGAGGATTTTGGGCTTTGCGCGCGAACAGATTTGCAAGCTTCCATCGGATGAGAAATTCCGGCTGTTAATGCCAGAGCTTTGCGAAGCGGTTGCCGCTGACCGGGCCACAGGCCGAAAACCATTCTGCGTGATTGCCAACGCCGGAACGACCAACACCGGCACAATTGATCCGTTGAATGAAGTTGCTGACTTTTGCGCGGATGAAAACTTGTGGCTGCATATTGACGGAGCTTACGGCGCAGCGGCTTGCCTGACCGAACGCGGCAAAAAACTGATGGCGGGAATTGAGCGCGCTGACTCGCTTTCGCTCGACCCACACAAGTGGCTCTTCCAGCCGTTTGAAATCGGCTGCATCATTCTACGAGATCCCCGAATGCTGAAGATGGCCTTCCACACGATGGCCGAATATCTGGAAGACACCAAGCGCGCCGAAGAACAGGAAATCAACTTTTACGATTATGGCGTGCAATTGACGCGAGGCTTTCGCGCGTTGAAGCTGTGGATGTCACTGAAAATTTTTGGCGCGGCGGCGTTTCGGCAGGCCATCGAACATAGCTTTGAACTGGCGGAATTGGCCGAAAGTCTGGTCCGTCAATCAACTTGCTGGGAAGTTGCCAGCCCGGCAACAATGGGGATCGTGGCGTTTCGGTTTGTGCCACCTTTTCCCGCGACAGAAGAAGAACTCAATGAAATCAACCGGCGAATTGTCGAAGCCCAGATCGAAGACGGCTTCGCCTTTGCCAACTCAACCGCACTAGGTGGCCGCGTAGTCCAGCGGCTTTGCACCATCAACCACCGAACAACTAAAGAGGATGTTCGAGCGACAATCGAAAAGCTCGAACAATTGGGCCATCAAGTAAGCAACCATTTCAAAACGCTATGAATGATGTACGAGTCAAACTGAATTTGAACGAAGGTTTCCGCTCAACGATTACCGCAGGCAAACACACATTGATTGCCGATGAACCGGAGTCGGATGGCGGAAAAGACGAAGGGATGTCGCCGTATGATTTGCTGCTGTCAGCGCTTGGAGCCTGCACGGCAATGACGTTGCGGCTGTATATCGAACGCAAAAAGCTGCCAATTACCGATGTCGAAGTGCTGCTGACTTTCGACCGAATTCACATTGACGATTGCGAATCGTGCAGCGACGAGCAGAAGGAAGGCAAAAAGGAAATTCAAC
>CAZXHW010001050.1:0-2647 GCA_964639915.1 uncultured Heliomicrobium sp. | reverse complement strand
TCCCAGAGAGGTTTCGCGCATAAGTGCTTATATTCGAACGACTTTTGACGTGCCAAAAACTTCGGTGGACGAATGTTACCAAACGTTTCGTAACGTTTAAAGACTTGTCAGACATTTGTGTTGTAAGTACAAGAATGTCGCTTTCCTACCATTTGACGCACAAATGAACAAAAACCTTTGGCTTTTAATAGATAAATGAACAGAGTCATCGGCTTTTGACGAAAAAACAAATGGAACCACTGGCTTTGCTGTTAGAGATTTTCTCCGGTTTACCTACGCGAGATTCACACAGGAATCGGAATTGATGTTCCGCCCGCCTGACCCAGACCGCATCAGTCCCAATTCTCCGCGGCGTGACAAGCTGCGGCGCATCTTCACAGGAGGAACTATAAAAATGAGAATGTGTTCTCTACTTCTTTTAGTAATCAGCATGGCCATGCTCTCCGTTCTGACCACCGCAGCCAATGCACAGACCAGTGGTGAAATTACCGGTCTGGTAACTGACTCTTCGGGCGCGGCCCTCGGCGGCGCAACTTTAACGGTGACGAATAAAGCCACTGCTGCAACGCGAATAACGACTACGAATAGCGAAGGACTATACGCCTTTCCGTCTTTGTTACCTGGCCAGTATGAATTGAAAGTCGAACAGCAGGGGTTTAAAACCGCGCGCCTGGATAACATCACGCTCGCGGTCCAACAAACGGCACGGCTTGATGTGAAGATGGAAATCGGCGCGGTTGGCGAAACGCTGACCATCACCAGCAACAGTGCGTTGCTCAATGCTGAATCCGCAACCGTCGGCACGGTGATTGAGAACAGGACCGTGACGGAGTTGCCGCTCAATGGCCGCAACTATCTGAACCTGGTCGCGCTGTCGCCCAACGTAAACGTACTCTCCCCCTCCGCCGGGCAAGCTGGTTCCCGCCAAGGCGGTGACCGCGCCGCCCAATCCATCTCCACCGGCGGGCAGCGCATCTTTTTTGATTACTACACGCTCGACGGCGTCAACAATACCGACCCGAACTTCAATTCTTACATCGCTTTGCCGTCCATTGACGCGATCCAGGAATTTAAAGTGCAAACCGGCGTTTATCCAGCGGAATACGGACACCAAAGCACGCAGGTCAATGTGCTTACCAAATCAGGCGGCAATGCCTATCACGGCGCACTGTTTGAGTTCCTGCGAAATGACGCAGCGGATGCCAAACCGTATGCATTTACCAGCGCTCGTCCTAATAAGTCGCCGTTCAAGTGGAACGACTTTGGCTTTGAACTGGACGGGCCGGTGCGCATTCCAAAAGTGTTCAACGGAAAAGACAAACTCTTTTTCATGTCTAACTATGAAGCGCTCCGGCGGCGACAAACTTCGCAAGCCACTTTTTCAGTGCCAACCGCGAAGATGTTCGCAGGCGATTTCAGCGAATTGTTACCCGGGACGGTGATTTACGACCCAAATACACGCCAGCCTTTCGCGGGCAACATCATTCCGACAAACCGCTTGGATCCGATCTCTCTGAAGCTGTTGAAATATTACAACTCCGCCACATTGCCCGGACTCACGAACAACTACGTACAAAATAATTCCGCGCCGCTGAACCGCGATGGATTTGTCATCCGCCTGGATTTCATCGAATCGCCGAAGTCGCAATGGATGGGCCGCTACAACTGGGGCGACGAAAACCAATCCAATCAGGGGATCAATCGCGCCGGATCAAAAATCGTCACGAACTACGAACAATACACCGGCTCAAACACCCGGACCATCACTTCAAACCTGGTCAACGATGCACGGTTCGGTTACTCCCGCTTTTTTAACTCGCTCGGCACCTTGTCCGCGTTTAACACGGATGTAGTCAAAGAAATTGGCATTCCGGGACAGCCTTCCGGAGAACCGGTGACCTGGGGAATCCCGAACATCGGGTTTAGTGGAACCGGGTTCGTTGGCATTGGCGATGCCAACGACGGCCCATTCGCCAACGACAACAATACGCTGCAATTCGTGAACAAACTATCCTGGCTCAAAGGGAAGCACAGCTTTGCTTTCGGCTTTGAATACAACCGGCAGAATTACAACCAGATCGGCAACCAGTTTTCGCGCGGTCTATTTTCCTTCCAACCGAATGCAACCCGCAGCCCGCAGAATACTGGCGGGAACGCCTTCGCCGAATTCCTGCTGGGCACGATTTTCACGTCCACCAACGCCGTTGCCATTGCCGACGCCAAATTTCAACGCAACGTCTTTCATACGTTCGTAGACGATACCTGGAAAGTCACGCACAAACTGACCTTGTCGCTGGGCTTGCGTTACGAACTGACGCCGCCTTTCACCAATACACGCGGCAACTATTTCACGGTAAAAATTCCGAAGATCGAATTCATATCGAATGCTCCGCAATCGGATTGGCCGTTCTTCGTGCGGCAGGGCGACGGTTGCACGGATCCCTATCAAGGATTGAACATCCGTTGGACGAACACACAAGCGGTTTGCGGCGGCGGCCTGAACAATAACTTGCTGGAAACAAAGTACAAGAACTTCGCGCCACGCCTTGGCATTGCGTATAACTTCGACGACAAGACCGTAATCCGCGCGGGCTTCGGCATTTTTTACATGCAGGACATCGGCAACGCCATGTACTTTGACCTGGCG
>CAZXHW010001049.1:0-2651 GCA_964639915.1 uncultured Heliomicrobium sp. | reverse complement strand
GTTGAAGTTCGGATAAAGCCGCGTGTTGGCGTTGATGGTGGTGTCGAATTTCGGGCGTCCGTCGGCCAGTGTCGAAATCGGATTGATCGGGTTGATGTTTCGATAAATCGGAATGTGATTTCCCCGTGAATGAATCGCTCCAACTGTCAACGAGAAGTTGTTGGACAGGGCTTGCTCAATCTGGACGTTGGTGTGAAAGACGGCCAGATTAATGAAGTCAGGCGAAACGCCGGTGATGCTTTGACGCGGTGGCGCTACTCCTGGCGGCAACGTGCCCAGCGTATTGGGGAAACGCGGCGCTCCAGCACTGGTCGGGTTGAAGCTGTAGTTCAAAAATGTGGGGCTGCCGTTGCCTTGCAGCGCGCGGCGATAAACGTCAATCAGCGGCGGATCGTAGTAAAGCCCTGCGCTGGCGCGAATGACCGTTGGCCGGTCGCCCGTACGCAAGCCGTAAACCAGACCGAGGCGTGGCGCGATGTTGTTCTTGTCAATGTTGAAGTCCTGCGACAACGCGAGCGGCGAATTCGGATTCGCGCCCGGCACGTTGTACAGGTCGTACCGCAGGCCGTAGTTTAGCTTCAAGCGCGGTGTGACCTTCCAATCGTCCTGCGCGAAGAGGTGGTAAAACTCCGTGCGGTAACTGATCGCCGGGTTGCCAATGGTTTCCTGATAGTTTGTGTAACCTGTGGTGGCCGTCCCGTTTCTGGCCGCAGCATAAGCGGCAATCGAGGGGAAGGTGTACTGCGCAAACACTCTGGACTCGCGCTCGTCTTCGATGAAGTTGAAACCGCCGCCGAACTTCAGCGTGTGGCCTTCTTTGGTCAGCGTAACGTTGTCGAGCAATTGATGCGACGTTTGCAACGGCTGCACAAGATCGTTTGTCGGCGCGCCGAAATTCGCGACGCCAGCAATAACAATCGTCAATCCGGTACCGGAATTATTGTTCGAGAGATTGCGCGAATTGCGCGTGGCATATTGGTAGCGTAATTCATTCAGCACCGCAGGCGAGAAGATCGAGATTGCCTGAATCCCCACCGAATCCGATGAGTCAACAAAGTCAATGCTTCGTTGTAAGGTGTTCAAGCCGCCGGCAATGTTGTCGGGTGAAGTGTTGCGAAACAGATTGTAACGTCCGGCGATACGATTGGCGGCGTCAATTTGCAGGTCGGTTCGGAAGATGAAGAAATCAACTTTTTGTTGCGTCGGAATGTTTGCCGGGAAGGTTTCTGCCGGAACTCCCGCCGCGATCAAGGCAGCTTTGTTCGCTTCGGTGATGGTCAGCGCGCGCGCCGGTTCGCCGCCCAGATCACGCTTGACGTGTTCGTAACCAGTGAAAAAATGCCAGCGGTCTTTGACCAATGGGCCGCCAACCGCGCCCGCGAAATCGTCCACGATGGCCGGCGGTTTGTTCGCGCCGGTGAAGAAAAACGGGCGTGCCGAAAAGGGCGTTCGGCGAAACCGATAGCTGGCGTTGCCGTGAAATTGGTTTGTGCCGGAAGGCGTGACGGCGTTCATAATCAACCCCGGCGTGTTGCCGAATTCAGCGGCAAAGCCGTTCGTCACCAACTGAACTTCGCTGACGAAAATTTCCGACAGCGGCATTAATCGAATACCCGCGCGATCGGTCTGCGTGTTGTTGTTGCCGTCCAGTTGATAGTTCGTGCGCCGCGCAAGACCGTTGGCGTTGATGCGCGGAACGCCAAACTCAGAGTTCGGGCGGCCAGTGACGTTGGCTTGCAGCAAAGCGAAGTTGTACGGGTTGCGCGAAACCAGCGGCAGATTCTTGACCTCGCGTTCATTCATCACACGCCCGACATCAATCTTGCCTAGGTCGGCGATAGGAGCATCCGCCGTTACCGTCACTTCCTCCGAAATATTGCCGGCCTCTAAACGTAAATCTACCGTGGCGATTTGTCCCGTCACGAGCGTGATGCCTGTGCGTGACAACCGTTTGAAACTGGCGGCTTCAGCGACAATTTTATAAGTCCCCAAGGGAAGTAGCGGCACGCGATAAATACCACTCTCATCGCTCGTCACAGTGCGCGCGACACCGGTTTCGGTATTGGTCGCGATGATTTTTGCATTCGGAATGGCTGCGCCGCTCGCGTCTGTCACGACGCCTTCGATTTGTCCGTTGAGCGCCTGTGACTGCGCGTGTGCGTTCGGCGCGCAGACGACAAAGATGATCCCCAGCAGGCAGAAGGCGAGAAGAAGAGGTTTACGGAAACGTTCAGCCCATCGAATTTCAGGCAACATAATGTTTGTATTGGTCATTTTCCTTATTGATTTCCTTTTCATTGATTACTTATCCAGATCAACGTCCGATACCGGTACGTCCCAGTGTCCGGCCAGGATTTCAAAGCGGCGCTGCTCTTCTTTCTTGAAAGTTTCCTGGTCGAGGAACAACTGCTTGATCAGCGGCTGGGCGTCGAAGCCGTCCGCTGTCACGCTGACGTTCTTCCAGACGATGGTCACACGGTAATCCCAGCGCCCCTCTTCTGTCGCGTGGTATTTCGGCGCAGTCGCCGACACTTGCAGAATGCGCCCTAGTTCCTTCTCTTTTTTAAGCAGCGGGTAATGGTTCTTTTTGAAGAGCCGGATAAATTCGTCCGCGTGGCCCCATTTGGCTTTGTAGTAATACTCCACCACGA
>CAZXHW010001048.1:2405-2659 GCA_964639915.1 uncultured Heliomicrobium sp. | reverse complement strand
CAAACTGCCGTCATTCAAATCCAGCCGCCGCGTAATGGGATCCATCACCACATTTTCCAGCACAGTTCCAAATCGCCGCGTACAAGCGTAAATGTCCGGTTCGGCTTCGGGGGACAGGTTGATGACTTTGGCGTAACAGCCGCCTTCAAAGTTGAACACGCCGCGATCCGACCAGCCGTGTTCGTCATCACCGATCAATTGCCGTTCGGGATCAGCCGACAGCGTGGTTTTGCCCGTACCCGATAAACCAAAAA
>CAZXHW010001048.1:0-2395 GCA_964639915.1 uncultured Heliomicrobium sp. | reverse complement strand
TGCGTCGCCGCCCTGACCAATGTTGGCCGAACAATGCATCGAAAGCACTCCGCGCAGCGGCAACAGGTAATTCAACAGCGTGAAAATGGATTTTTTCGTCTCGCCCGCGTAGCTGGTTCCTCCGATCAAAATCAGCCGCTGACCAAAATCCATCAGAATAAATGTGCCAGAAGTTGTTCCATCGGTTTCGGGATCGGCTTGGCAAGTGGGAGCGTTGATGACGGTGAATTCGGGGACGTGGCTGGCGGCTTGAGAGTTCCAATCGGGCCGGACAAACATATTTCGCGCGAACAAACTGTGCCAGGCGTATTCGGTAACGACGCGAATCGGGATTCGATATTCGGGATCGGCTCCCGCAAAACAATCCTGAACGTAAACGTCTTTGTTTTCCAGATGCTTCAACATTTTGTCGCGCAACCGATTGAAGTTGGCCTGGTCAAACGGGCGATTGACCTTTCCCCACCAGACATTTTTTTCCGACGAAGTTTCGCGGACAACAAACTTATCATTTGGCGAACGGCCCGTATGTTGTCCTGTATTTACGACAAGCGGGCCAAGATGCGCGACCGTCGCTTCGTTGCGCTTGATCGAATGCTCATACAGTTCCGCCGTGGTCAGATTCCAGAAAGCCTGATTCAAATTTTTCAGGCCATGGTTGTCCAAACCGAAGGAACTTGGGTTCCAACCGATATTCTTGCTCATAAATCTCCTTAGTGGTGCTTGGTCAAACAAAATGTAAATGTTTGATCCCTTAATGGACGACAGCGCGGTCGTTGCCGCGCTGTGGGTGTTATTTCCAATTTTTATAGCGCGATAACCATAGCCAAAAAGCCGATGCTTGTCGAGACAAAGCTATGTGCAATCAAAGTTTAATCAAGCTTGTCAGGGTATTTCAGCAGCGTTACTCACGCTTTTCTGTAATCAGCTTTCGTCATTTTGCAGGCCCAGACGTATGGTGGCTTCAGATTGTTGTAGCGGTTCTGACAAAGCGGATTGCACTTCTGGTGAAATAGCCAGCCAGCGGGTTTTCCAAATCAATAAGATCGAAGCGATGACAACGACGGTTGCCACGGCACCGCCTTCGGGTCCGTAGCTGCCGCCGGTGAGCCATATTGGCGTTTCGACGGTTGAAATCATGATCGGATGCTGTGGGATCAATAACCCGCTGACCGGTAGGCCAAAGATCGCTCCCATCGTCCAGTTCCAGCCAAAATGCAGCGCCGTCGCAAACCACAGGCTGCGCGTTTTCAAATACGCCACCGCCAGCCAGACGCCAGCCAGTGCTGTATTGATCGTTGAAAACAGCGTGCGGCTGGGGTTGTTCCAATGTCCTAATGCAAAGAAAGCCGACAAGGCCAGAATCGGCACAACCGGCGAAATTCCGCGTAGCAATGTTTGAAACGCATATCCACGAAAAGCCAGTTCTTCAAAAGCACCTGCCAGAATCAGCAGCACTGATGCCATCAAGAATTCTTTGCTGACAATACTTAACGCCGCCCAATCAATGCCTTCGACTCTAAACCAAAACGGATTCAGCCGGACACGAGTGCCTGCAATTGACTGAAGCCCGACAATGGCAATGATCATCGCGGCACTGATTGCGAGACCGAACAGGACTTCGCGCCGCCAAGCGGAATGCAAAGAAAAACCAAGCGCGCCAAACTTCAGCCGATCCAGAAAGCGCAAACCGACCCACGAAACCAACAAAGCCCAACCGACCAGAATGGCGTACACCCAAATCATCCCGGTGCTGACTTCAAAAGCAGAACCTTCCCCAGAAGAAGCCGATTTGAACAACACCGACATCAACCATTGCGGCAAAATCAGGACAAACATAAACGCCAAGGCGCGCCAGCCGGAGCGCAACAATTTGGTTTCTGGATTGATAAAAAAGTCTGTGGTGTTCATAAACAAAGTGGAGAACCAGTTGGCCCAGATGATAAGCCGCGCTGAGCAAACGTCGCAAACCAATCGTATGTGATTTAGAATCCGCCACGTTGACGACATTTCCAAAGCATTTATGAATCCGCAAGAAAGCCAAACCGATATCATCAAAAAGCGAAATCGCCGCCGATTGCGAATTGCCGTGCTGGCTGTGCTGACCCTATTGCTGTTCGGATTACTGTTTGTGCAATCGGCTTTCGACACGCTGCGATGGTTCAGACCGACTTCTGCCAGCGAAACGCTGATCCTTTATGCGCTTTCAACCATCAACCTGTTGGCGTTCATCGTGCTGTTGATGGTGCTGATTCGCAACATCATCAAGCTGCGGCGCGAACAGGTGCGGGCGAAACTTGGCGCAAAGTTCAAAACCCGTCTAGTCAAATATTCCATCGCGCTGTCATTGCTGCCTGTGATCTTCCTCTTTTTTGCCACCTACGGTCTGATCAACCGC
>CAZXHW010001047.1:0-2673 GCA_964639915.1 uncultured Heliomicrobium sp. | reverse complement strand
CCCGACAGGCTCCACCAGCGGCCAACCGCGCTGCCAGATCAGACTGTTCAGAAATCACCGTATCGGCATCAAGTTGCACGTGTTCAAACATCATTGCCTGCTCACAAGCCTGATGAATGCGGGAAATAGAACGCGCTGTGTGACAACGTTCCAATTCCTCGTCTGTTGCCTGGCGCGGCGCAAGCTTGATCAGGCTTTGCCACCACTCTGCCTCTGCCATTAATCCATTAAGCACTGCACGATAGCGTTCGCGGCGTTCAGGATGATCGCCGGTATCATGTTTCAGGTAGTCATCAGAATAGATAATTGCGGTTGGCATGAACGGGATGGTAAGCGTGAGAATCCGAATAAGCAATTGTTCTGGCAGGCACAACAAAACTACCGACACGAAGCGCCAATATCTCAACCTCAAAATACTCAACCAGAAAGCAGTTGTGGCGCAATCAGGGAAGATTGCGCCACAGAAATAGGTCATTCTTGACCTGCTTGGCTAAAACCTATTATTTGCCGTTGAGTGCTGTCAATCGTGCGGATAAGCGCCCTCCATCGTGGCAGGTCAAACATGCGATGGTGGAATTTTCAGCCGATTTTGGATTTTCCTTCCAGCGTTTGGCAATTGGTTCGTAAGGTGAGTCACGCAACACAACCAGAATCTTATCCAGATATTGATTGGCTTCTTCCGTGCGACCTGTGCGAATTGAGGCCTGCGCCATCCCCCCCAGCAATTCACCTTTCAAATGCACTGGCAGCTTCTCCACCATCGGTCCTTGCTGCTTCCATAGAAGCTGAAAGGAAGCATAAGCCCGTTCCCAGGCGGCAGCGCGATATTCCTTGGGCAATTGATCGGCAAACACCATGTAGATGCCGCCTTCGACTGCCGCAACTCCTGGGTTTCCAGGTTGGATCTGCCGAGCCTGCGCAAGCATTTCTAGCACTTGCTGATATTTCTGCTTAAACTCATCCTGTTTCTTGTTTTCCAAAGCTTGAACCGCATGATAAAGCGTCGCACCGGCTTTCCAGGCCAACAGCTCCCCCTTCGACGCGGGACGTTTTTCCATTAAGAGTTCAATGTTTTTTTCGCCCCTGGCCAAACGCGTCATATCGTTCTGCAAAAACCCTGCAAAGATGTCTTCCCGGACCAGGGTATGAATCGTCAGGCGGGTATCTGACAAAGGAGGCTCTGAGGATTGGGGTGTTTGAGAGGCTACGGCGAAAATCGCCAGCATCGAAATTAAAAGTGTCGCTTTGATCGCATTCATTGGCTATCTCTCCATTTTCAAAATGCTTACGCTTGGCGCAGCAGGTTAATGAGCAGTTCGTTGTTCACTATGTGTTCGGTTACGGAAGAAATGCCTGACATTCCGCGATATTCACTACGAAATCAAAACGCAAAAGTTTTTATAGATGCCGTGCAATTCAGCTATTTCATCAATTCGGCGTAACGATCCAACAGCGGCAGCACAACCTCGCGGCCAGCGGGCGGAAGTAGAAAAACCGCTCGATGAACGCCCGCGCTTTCCAGTTTATCTATGTACGCCTGATCCGGTTTTGCGGCAAAAACTGAAATCGAGATTGAATCAGGGTTGCGACCGGCGGCCTCAACCTGCCGCTTCAACGTTGGGATTCGTTCCGCCAAATCGCCCGACCGCATGGCAATTGGCATCCATCCATCGCAATATTCTGTCACACGGTCAAAAGTTGTTGGCCCATTTCCTCCCATAATGATGGGTGGATGTGGCTTCTGAGCCGGTTTTGGGAAAGCCAGAATGGGGTCGAAATTGACAAATTCTCCGTGAAACTCAGCCTCATCTTTAGTCCAGATTTCCTTCATTGCTAGAACCCGCTCGCGCAGAACTCGCCAGCGTTTTTTGTAATCAGTTCCATGATTTTCCATCTCTTCGGCATTCCACCCGCCACCGATCCCAAAAATGACTCTGCCATTTGATAACCGGTCGAGCGTTGCGACTTCTTTTGCCGTGACGATCGGATCACGTTCTATGACCAAACAAATTCCCGTCGCCAACCGCAACTTGGTTGTCGCCGCCCCAGCAGCCGTAAGCGACAAAAACGGATCGTACGTCTGCCAATATTCTTGCGGCAGGTCACCTCCAGCCGGATACGGAGTCCGGCGACTTGCAGGAATGTGCGTGTGTTCCGGAATCCAGAAAGATTCAAAGCCTCTCTGTTCCAATTCACGCGCCAATTCATCCGGCCTGATCGAAGTATCTGTCACAAAGATGGAAGCACCAAAGTTCATAAATTTTTCTCCGTCGCTTCTGGTTAAATTCGCTGCTTACGGGATAGTGAGATGCTTGCTGAATGTATATTGAACGTTTTGCGAATCACTCAATAAGCATAGTGGCATCAGCCTTGGATGGCAATTTTTTGGAAAGATTTCAATGGTTGTCGGCGCAGTTGCTATTAAAAAGGCTAACAAGTAAAACAGAAGAATCTGGGGCAACCTGACTGTTGCTTGACCGCATCGAGGTGCCTCACTATACTGCTTTACGAGCGATATAGAGAGATTCCCCAACGAGCGAAAAATCTTAAAAGTTCAAATCAGGGATTTAATACGAATGATGGTTGCCAACCAATGGAATGATTTGCTTGTCCGTTTTATTGGAGGCCGTGTGTCTTATCCATCACTATCGAAAGCCTTACGCGAAATCGATC
>CAZXHW010001046.1:0-2673 GCA_964639915.1 uncultured Heliomicrobium sp. | reverse complement strand
GGACGCTGATTGCCCGAACGCAATTTGCCATCACCGCCGAAGAATCTCGCTACACGCTGAACGGCGCAAAGTTTGAAATTCACTCCGACAAGATTCGCATGGTTGCGACCGACGGCCACAGGCTTTCTTATGCGGAAAAAGGAGCCAACTTGGGAGAGGCGTCTCTGGACGTGCTGATTCCGAAAAAGACGCTGGCTGAATTGTCCCGATTGAGTTCCGATACTGAAGAAACGGTTGAAATTGGCTTCAACGAAAATCACCTGTTTTTCAGGTTCGGAAAACGATTGCTGTCATCGCGCACACTCAGCGGACAGTTTCCAAACTACGAACTGGTTTTGCCGAAAGGGAACGATAACCGCGTCGCCTTTCCGGTTTCGCAACTGTCGGCTGCGCTGCGCCGCGTGGCTTTGATGGCGGACGAACGTTCGCACACGATCCGGTTTGATGTCACACCGGGAAAAGTGACAATTTCAGCGCCTGCATCGGAATCCGGCGAAGCCAACGAAGTATTGCCTGCCGAATACGAAGGCCCGGAAATTTCCGCTGCCTTCAACGCGCAATACCTGTTGGATTTTTTCAGCGTCATTCAGGAAGGCGAGGCACTGCTGGAATTCAAGGACGGCAATTCGCAGGTGCAGCTTCGGTCGAAAGACGAAAGCGATTACGATTTCCGCTACATTGTCATGCCGATGCGGTTGTAATCCTGGCTGACTACGCGCTCCTGCGCGCGGCATCCAATCGCATCAGCGTCGCCGTGCTTTTGGCTACAAGTTTGCCGTCCGCCGTGGTCATCGTTACTTCAGAATAGGCCAGCGTACGGCCAAGATTAACGATCCTGGCTTCGCAGTAAACGTCCTGATCTTTGACCGCTTTCAGGAAGTTGATGCGCTGTTCAACCGTGGTTGGATATTGATCGGGCATGATTTGCGTCATCAAAGCATGCGCCGCGGCGGCATCGGCCAGCGAATAAATCGCTCCGCCGTGAACCGTAAACGGCTGCAGGAAGTCAGGGCGAAAAGTCAGTTTCATTTTCACCCAACCTTCGCCAGCGTCCAGCAATTCGATTCCCAAAAAGTTCAGGAACGGGTTTCGGTCAGACAGCGGTTTCAGAAGTTCAAACTCTTTGCTTGGCATTCGCGTGGGTCAGTCTCCTTCGATCAGTTTATGACGGCTTGAAAATTGTCACACAGCATAGGCGATTGTCGCCAGAACTTTTCCCTTCACCCGCACGTTCTCGGAGCTATGCCTACAGTAAAAAATCGTGACCCTTTATGGTTTTTGATCGGCGCATCGGTGCTGAGCGTGGTGCTGTCTTTCATTCCTCTGGCGCAAATCGCCATCTACCCAATCCGGTTGTTCGTCACATTCATTCACGAAGGCGGCCATGCCGTGGCGGCAATTCTGACGCTTGGACAGGTTGAAAGCCTCCACGTTTACCTTGCCGATGCCAGCGGCAGGACTTTGACGCGTGGCGGAATGGGGCTTGCCATTGCTAGTGCGGGCTATTTGACCAGCACAGCTTTCGGCGCAGCGCTGCTAATTTTAGGAAGCTATACGCGGCGAGCCAAAGCCGCTCTGACGGCAAGCGCCGGGGTGATTTTGCTGATCACTGTATTTCTGTCCGGAGACTGGGTCACCTGGGTGATGGGAATAGTGCTGTCGCTTGGCCTGGTACTTTTGGCGATGATCGCCAGTCCGTCGTTTGCTCATTTCCTGCTTAGTTTTCTGGCGGTGCAATGCTGTTTGAATGCTGTGCTGGATTTGCAGACGCTGTTTTTGATTTCCACCACAACCAACATGCATTCCGATGCCGCGAACATGGCGCAGATGACATTAATTCCGGCGACGTTTTGGGCAATTTCGTGGTTGGTGCTTTCAGGGATCGCACTGATTTTCGCGCTGCGCAGTTACACGCGGCATTTATGAGAATCCGCGTTTGGCATATTTCCGCGCCGGTGTAGTAATATTGGAACCGTCCTGATCTTCCATCGTGACAGAACATCGTGACAGACCTCAATATAGTTTCCTACTTCAGGAAGGAGTCAAAAAGTTTTATGAAGCACCAACACCTCGCACGCCGCCGCACTCAGGCAGGGTTTTCTTTGATTGAATTGTTGATCGTCGTTGCCATCGTCGGCATTTTGGCCGCCGTGGCCGTTCCCAAGTTGCTCAAGAATCTGGAAACCGGGCGCGAAACCGCAGCCATCCAGACTCTGCGAACCGTCCACAACAACCAGGCACAGTACAGCGCAATGAAAGGCAAATTCGGCACACTGGCGGAATTGAATACTGCGGGTTTGATTGACGCGAATTATTCTGGTGGGACAGCCGTTAGCGGTTATGTCTACACGTCCACAGAAGCGACACCGGACCAATATTGCGTGCAAGCCACGCGTTCCAGCGCCACCACCGCTTCCCGCGATTTCAATGTCATCGAAGATGGAACCATTCGCTACGTCGAAACCAAAGCCCCAAGCCCTGTTCCACACGGCGGAGGCTCTGAACTTGCGGGCGCAGGAGCAGGTGCGGCTCCTGCCAAAGAGGCTCCGAAACAATAGCGACAAACCATAATTCAACGATTTATTCATGCAGGCCCTTGAGAACATGTTCGATGTTCTCAAGGGCCTGAGTCTTTTGGAGGAATCTGCCAGTTGCTCATAAATCACGCCCGCT
>CAZXHW010001045.1:0-2676 GCA_964639915.1 uncultured Heliomicrobium sp. | reverse complement strand
GATGAGCGAGTTTGGCCGCACCACCGGAGCAATCAGCGAAACTCGGCTGGGGCGCGAACATTACATGCAGGTTCATTCAGGGATGCTGGCTGGCGGAGGCATTCGTCGCGGCGCGGTTATCGGCAAAACTGACGACGCAGGCGGCAAGATTACCGATTTTGGATGGGCGGCGAAAAGGCCAATTTATATGGAAGACATCGCCTGCACGATCTATTCGGCGATGGGAATTGACTGGACGAAGACGATTGACAACACTCCTTCAGGCCGAGCGTTTCATTACGTCGAACCGGCTTCGGGAACGAAATACGTCGGCTTCAAACCGGTGCAGGAATTGTTCGCGTAATTTGCCAAGCAGCAGTCACCATCCAGGGCCAGCTTTCTGGCCAGATGGTGGTTGCACGCAAGTCCAATCCGACATACTTAACGGTGGCTCGCCTTTTTCAGCCCGCTCAATCATATCAACAAGATGTGACAAGCAAGCCATGCTGTCTTCAAGTTTACCAGTTGAAGCTTTTTGCACACGCAATAAGGCCAAGCGCGCTGCTTGATTGAAAAGATGCTGATAGTCCTTGGTCAATTCCCTGACATCAAAATGCCGAGAAATTATTCCCTCATCAGACTCCCGCACCCAAGCGCCAATACCGATTTCTTCTTCATCACTCGAACCTGGTAAAAGGCACGTTAGCCAGTTTGCGAGTTCCTGCTCATTCAAATCATTAACTAGCACAGTTATTACTTCCCGCAAGACAAAGTCATAACATCGCCACTGTGGGGCGAAGCATCTGCCATCTTTCAGAATGATGAACCCTGAAGCCATACTCAATTACAAAAACTCAATTTGCACCAGCTTTAACCTCGCCGCAGCCGCCTTTCAGCGTCGCCAGCCATTCGCGCACCAGCGCCGCTCCTTCCTTGTGTGACAGAGTTCGTCCAATTTCTGGCATCATCTCTTTGGCTTTGGTGGATTCCATGCGGAACAACAAAATGGATTCCGCCGGATTGCCCGGAACCAGATCGTACTGGTGACCGCCGGAATAGCCTGCCGAATTGGGCATT
This sequence comes from uncultured Heliomicrobium sp., assembly GCA_964639915.1. Lineage (GTDB taxonomy): Bacteria > Acidobacteriota > Blastocatellia > RBC074 > RBC074 > RBC074. The sequence continues at coordinate 1,620 of CAZXHW010001045.1, read as the reverse complement.
TTGCACGCGCCCAGCTTTCGCAAGTCGGAATGCGTGAAGCTGAAATTCACGCCCGACGCTTCTGCCGTGCCGCCGGGTTTATGGCAATGCGCGCAGTTGTTGTCCAGATAAGCTCGCGCGCGAGATTCCAGCGAACCCGACGCCAAGTTATTCCAGACCGGAACTTTCGGCGCAGTTTCAGCCGCCGGAGCGCCTTTCAAATACCCCACCTTCGTCCAATAAGCCAGTTGATTGGCTTTGCCATCCGCATACTGAAAATCTTTGTTCAGGTTGCGCGCTTTCGGGCCAATGGGCAGCATCACTTTGGCGTTGTCGTGGCACTGTTTGCATTCGTTGGCGTTGGGAATGATGTAGTTGATTTTCTGCAACGTGCCGTCTTCGGCTTTGCGAGTGACCTCGGTTGGGCTGGCAACCAATTCTAGCGTGGCTTCGGTTTGGTCTTTGTTCCAAACATAAGGCAATCCAATCCAGCCGGCTTTTCCGTGAACCAGCAGCCGAGTTTCGATGATTCGCTCTTTGCCCCCAGCCTCTGTTGCGGGAAACGCGAACGTCTTGGCCAGCACGGTTCCAACCGGAAACTGGAACACGCCGTCTTCGCTGTAGGTTGCGGAAGTCCCTTCAGGCATCCAAACAAAACGGTGCTTGTCCGCGTAGTCGGAAAACAGCGGCGTGTTGATATCGTAAGGAACAACGCCTTTGTTCGGTTTTAGCGGCGACGAAGCATCCGCCAAAAACAGCCTCCAGCCGGAAAGCTTTTTGGGAAAGGGTTCTTCGACAAACGAAGCCACGCCGGTTGAAAACAAATTACAACTGCCTGTCAGCGTCAAAACTGACAGGCAGGCAATGGTGATGATGGCGCGTTTCAACAAACCAACCAAACTCATTTACCGCCTCCGGCAGAACCTGACATTGGTTTCGTTGCGGCTTGCGGCAACGAAATCGCTGCCAGCGTGGGCAAGGTGCATTGATGTTTTTTGAGGTCGCGGCTGACGTTTTTGAATTTGTTCGCCGCATCGAAGTTTGCAAACGTCACTTCGCCGTTGTTCTGCAAACAGATTTTGGCATCGCTAGGCTTGCCGCCGACGGGCTCTACCATTCCGTCGTACAAAATATCCGGCATCGGCTGGCCAACAACTTTGGCAACCATCATCACGCTTTCCAACCGCGCATCCGGATTTTTGCCGCTGCCGCCAAACTGATTGTCGTGAACGTACACGTTCGACACAAATGGATTGAAGCGTTGGTCTTTGATTTCCTGGCTCATCGCCAGATAGCTGATGATGTGCATGTTGGCGGTGTTGTTGTCTTTGATTGTGTTGTTGAACACTTCGACGTTTTTGATTGCCATCACCGAAACGCCCAAGCCGGTTGGCAGGTTGTAAACAGTCTGGCTTTTCGGCGCGACGTTCGGCGTGTTGTTGGCGATGATCTGGTTGTTAAAGACGCGAACCATTTCCCCGCCCTGCACCGGCAAATCGGGCAGGTTGAATACCAAAATGCCGCCGGAATTGTTGGTCGCAGTGTTTTCGTAAACGTCCACGTTTTTGCAGTTTTCGACTTCAAAACCCGCGACGTTCCCTTCGGCGCGGTTGCGACGCATGATGGCGTTTTTAGACTGGC
>CAZXHW010001044.1:0-2679 GCA_964639915.1 uncultured Heliomicrobium sp. | reverse complement strand
AGCGGAGATTGGGGATCGCTTCCAATTGAAGGCGGCGTGATGGCGGCTTACAAACGCGACATTGAATCTTCGCCGGACCCGGAAGCGCGAAGGCGCGAGATCGAAGAGAAGCTGAACGAACTGCGCTCGCCATTCCGAACCGCCGAAGCCTTCGGCATCGAAGAAATCATTGATCCGCGCGATACGCGGCGGTTGCTGTGCGATTGGGTGGAGATGGCGTATGACTTGTTGCCAACGCAGCTTGGCGTAAAACAGCACGGCTATCGGCCTTAGAGAGAAAAATAGACAGGATTTACAAGATTCATCAGGATGACACCAAGTCGGCCAATCCTGTTCAATCGTGTAAATCCTGTCTATTTTTTCTGTCTGACTTACAGAGTTCGCAGGTGAAAGCCGCCATCTACATTGAAGACTTCACCGGTTGAGAAAGGGAAGTTGCCGCGAGCGATAGTGGCAACGGCTCGGCCAACATCTTCGGGCAAGCCCCAGCGGCGAATCGGCCACGCGCCTTGTTCAATCAGCTTGTCGTACTTTTCCTTCACGCCTTCGGTCATATCGGTGGCGATGACGCCGGGGCGAACTTCAAACACGTTGATGCCGAATTCCGCCAGCCGAGCAGCAAACAACGAAGTCATCATTGCCAGCCCAGCTTTTGCCACGCAGTAATCTCCGCGATTGACTGATGCCGTATATGCCGAAATCGAAGTGATCGTCACGATCTGCGGCAAGCCGAACGGCGTCGCGCCGCTTTTGACTTGTTCGATCATCTGCTTGGCTACGGCTTGCGTCAGAAAGTACGGCCCTTTCAGGTTAATGTTGATCAGCCGATCAAAGGATGCTTCGCCGGCTTCCAGAATGTCAGCGCGAACGTTGGGAGCGACTCCGGCGTTGTTCACCAGCAAATCAATTCTTCCAAAAGCCGTCAGTGTTTCCGCGACCAATCGAGCGCGGTCTTCAGCGGAAGCGACATCGGCTTGAATGGTGATACCTTCGCCGCCAGCCGTGCGAACCAACTGCAAACATTCGTCCGCCGCCACTGAATTGCCCGCATAGTTGATGACCACAGCGTGGCCAAGTTTCGCCAGTTCAATAGCGATGCCTCGGCCAATGCCGCGCCCTGCGCCTGTGACGATGGAAACCGGTCCGGTCATTTTTGCGCTCCGTCGGGCGAAGGCATGTCTTCTTCAGTTGGGCCGTCCTGCCAGATTTTCGCCGAATCGGGCAATGAATCTTCCGGGTACGGCTTCACGACGGATGGCTTCATTTCGGCGGGTAAGGTGGCTTCGCTGAGCACGTCCAGCGCTTTGTATAGCGCTTCGACAAAAAAGTATTCGCCGAACAACACGGCTTCGTGAACGCCCAGGTTTTTGTGAATGTGATACACGCCACCGTTCAAAATGCCTTCAAAGCCCGGCGTCAGATTGCCCAGATATTTTTCCGAAAGCGTTTTCAGCGAAGTCAACGCAAAGTCTCGATATGCGCGCGCTTTCGTTCGGTCAGGCGTCACCTCTGCCAAATCGAGCAAGCCGGAAGCGGCAATTGCACAGGCCGATGTGTCCACTTGAGATTTCGCCAGCGCGCCACTTTCCGGCGCATCATAATCCCACGGAGTGACACCGTCGGCGGGCGTATTTTCCAGGTAGTAATCCGCATTGAGCATCGCGGTTTGCAGGTAATCAATCTGGCCGCTTTGCAAAAATGATCGCGTGAATCCATATAGCGACCAAGCCAGGCCACGGCTCCAACAGGAATCTCCGCGATAGCCTTGATGCGTGGATTGGCGCAGGCATTCGCCGGAGTTCAGATCGAAAATCGCTTCATGCGAAGTCGAACCGTCTCCGCGAACAATGGTTCGTCGAGTCGTCTGACAGTGCTTGTTGGCAATGTCCAGCAAATGATCGTCTTCCGTTTCAAGGCCCGCGTGAAAGATGGTGCCGACATTCATCATAATGTCTATGAACAAGGAAGCTGGTTCGACAAACGAGCGCAGATATTGTCCCTTTTCCATAAACCGCATTGCCATCGTCTTGCCCGCCTGAATCAGTAAAGGCCGAATGCGTTCGATTGGCCCGCCGAGTTCCAGCCAGCGCAAATGTGTCGAGAAAAACAGAAAACCAAGGTCGTGTACGGCTCGGTCATACTGGCGCTCTTCCAGCGGCGTCGTATAACGAATTGCAGCGTCCAACCAGTCTTCATCTCCTGTGGCTTCGGCAAAGATGAACATCATTCCGGGATAAAACCCGTCGCACCAATGCGTCCAGCGTTTGCGATCCTGGCCAAACTTTCCGCCCACTGTGTACATCGGGTAATAATCGGCAGGGTATTTTTCCAGCAGGGAACTGACCTGGTCTTGAGCAAAGCCAAACGCGTTTTCCAGCGTCGTGAGTAAAGATTCTTGCTCGTGCATTGAGCTTGGCATTTCAATGATCTCCAATTTCTTTTGGAGTGCTACTCCTTTGGTGTAGCTTTTGTAGTCCACAAAGGTTCGATCTATCGAAGAACTACCAAAGCGGCGCTAGGGCCGCCGCACTCCAAACAGGGAAATAAATTCGGCTGACAGTAGCCGTAGCCACTGTCAGCCGTGAGTTAAGGTACGGGTGATACCTCAGTGTTTTGGTTCAGGTAAACTTTTAGTCGCCGGAAACTGAAACTGCGCCAGTGCCTTCTTCCTTCTTGCTG